>NZ_VMMJ01000020.1:0-40133 GCF_013277145.1 Streptococcus sp. 3705
CCGGGCATTAGCCCAACCAACGACTTGGTTGCTAAGAAAATCTTTAGCAATCCAGAGATCACTTGTCAATTTATTCGCGATATGCTGGATTTACCAGCCAAAAATGTAACCATTTTGGAGGGGAGCAATATTCATGTCTTACCTTCCCTGCCCTACTCGGCACAGGACTTCTATACCAGTATAGACGTCTTAGCGGAGTTGGACAATGGGACACAGGTTATTATCGAAATACAAGTCCATCATCAGAATTTTTTCATCAATCGCCTGTGGGCTTATTTGTGCAGTCAGGTCAATCAAAACCTAGAAAAAATTCGCCAACGAGAAGGTGATACACATCAGAGTTATAAACACATCGCACCAGTATATGCTATTGCTATCGTAGATAGTAATTACTTCTCAGATGATTTGGCTTTTCATAGCTTTAGTATGCGCGAGGACACGACAGGTGAAGTCTTAACCATCACAACTAATGGACAAGAAAACCATCTAGTCAAGATGGCATTCTTGGAACTAAAAAAATACAGAGAAACCAGCAAAGACAAGGTTCGCAAACCGTGGTTGGAGTTTTTCGGGAATAAACCCTTTACTCAAGAACCCGAGCGAGCCATCAGCCAGGCAGATCAACTACTGGACTACAAAAGCTGGTCCGAGGAGGACAGGAAGATGTTTAGTGAACAACGCAGGCGAGAAGAACAAGCCTTGTTAGCGCATGACTATGCCTTGGAACAAGCTGAGGAGAAAGGACTGAAAAAAGGATTAGTAAATCTCGTTCGCCAGCATCTTTTAACCGCTGAGGTTGCAAGTCAGCAATTGGGAATGACTGTCGCTGAGTTTGAGGCGCTATTGAGAGATTATCACCAATAAAAGATACTGGGTAAAAGTCTTCTCATAATAAAACGTTTGGTATCAATGTTTTATTATGAGAAGACTTACTTTTTTTACTGAGATTGAATTTTCCCTAGCCTCAACATCATATAAACCCCAAATTCAATCCGACCTGGTTTGAAAAGATTTTCGAAGCAGATAAGGTTTTACTAAAACTAAAAAAAATGATATAATCAAACTGATTAAATGTTTTAAAAATAAAGGAGAATTTTAATGTCTTACCAAGAAAATTACCAGAAATGGGTTGATTTTGCGGAGCTTCCTGACTATCTTCGTCAAGATTTGGAAAATATGGACGAAAAAACTAAGGAAGATGCCTTCTATACAAATCTTGAATTTGGTACTGCAGGGATGCGTGGCTTGATTGGTGCTGGTACAAACCGCATCAACATCTACGTTGTTCGCCAAGCTACTGAAGGATTGGCTCGTTTGATTGAGTCAAAAGGTGGAAACGAAAAAGAACGTGGTGTCGCAATTGCCTACGATAGCCGTCACTTCTCACCTGAGTTTGCCTTTGAATCTGCTGCAGTTCTTGCTAAACACGGTATCAAATCTTATGTATTTGAAAGCCTTCGTCCAACTCCAGAACTCTCATTTGCGGTTCGTCACCTCAACTGTTTCGCGGGTATCATGGTCACAGCCAGCCACAACCCTGCTCCATTTAACGGTTACAAGGTTTACGGTGAAGACGGTGGACAAATGCCTCCACACGATGCGGACGCTTTGACTACTTATATCCGTGCAATCGAAAACCCATTTGCTGTTGAAGTTGCTGATGTGGAAGCTGAAAAAGCTTCTGGCTTGATTGAAGTTATCGGCGAAGCTGTTGACGTAGAATACCTTAAAGAGGTTAAGGACGTAAACATCAACCCAGCTTTGATTGAAGAATTTGGTAAAGACATGAAGATTGTCTACACACCACTTCATGGTACTGGTGAAATGTTGGCTCGTCGTGCCCTTGCCCAAGCAGGATTTGACTCAGTTCAAGTCGTTGAAGCGCAAGCAACTGCTGACCCAGACTTCTCAACTGTAAAATCTCCAAACCCAGAAAGTCAAGCAGCCTTTGCACTTGCTGAAGAACTTGGTCGTCAAGTTGGTGCAGATGTTCTTGTCGCAACTGACCCTGATGCTGACCGTGTCGGTGTTGAAGTTCTTCAAAAAGATGGTAGCTACCTCAACCTTTCAGGTAACCAAATCGGTGCTATCATGGCTAAATACATCTTGGAAGCCCACAAAAACGCTGGAACTCTTCCTGAAAATGCAGCCCTCTGCAAATCTATCGTATCAACTGACTTGGTAACGAAAATTGCTGAAAGCTACGGCGCAACTATGTTCAACGTCTTGACTGGTTTCAAATTTATCGCTGAAAAAATCCAAGAATTCGAAGAAAAACACAACCACACTTACATGATGGGATTTGAAGAAAGCTTCGGTTACTTGATCAAACCATTCGTACGTGATAAAGATGCTATCCAAGCCGTTCTTGTCGTTGCTGAACTTGCTGCCTACTACCGTTCACGTGGTTTGACACTTGCTGACGGTATCGAAGAAATCTACAAAGAGTACGGCTACTACGCAGAAAAGACTATCTCTGTTACCCTTTCTGGTGTCGATGGTGCCGAACAAATCAAAGCAATTATGGCTAAATTCCGTAACAATGCTCCAAAAGAATGGAATACAACAGCTATCACTGTCGTAGAAGACTTCAAAGCTCAAACAGCTACTGCTGCTGACGGAACTGTTACAAACTTGACAACTCCTCCAAGTGATGTGTTGAAATACACACTTGCTGACGGTTCATGGATTGCTGTTCGCCCTTCAGGTACAGAACCAAAAATCAAGTTCTACATTGCAGTTGTAGGGGAAACAAACGAAGAATCACAAGCTAAAATTGCTAACATCGAAGCAGAAATCAATGCTTTTGTAAAATAAAATCCTATAAAAGATGAGACCAACCAATCTCATCTTTTTTTCGTATCAAATCTAAGCAATTTTAGAAACTTTATGGCATACTAGACATATCAATGAAAGCGAGGTAATCTCATGGAACAATTTTTAGATAATATCAAAGACCTTGAAGTCACTACAGTTGCGCGTGCGCAAGAAGCTCTTGATAAAAAAGAAACTGCAACCTTCTTTATCGGTCGCAAAACTTGCCCTTACTGCCGTAAATTTGCTGGTACCTTGGCAGGTGTCGTAGCTGAAACCAAAGCTCACATCTACTTCATCAACAGTGAAGAACCAAGCCAACTCAATGAGTTACAAGCATTCCGCTCACGCTATGGAATCCCAACTGTACCAGGCTTTGTTCACGTTGCAGATGGACAAATCAACGTCCGTTGCGACTCTTCAATGTCAGCACAAGAAATCAAAGATTTCGCAGGATTGTAAAAAATCAGCTAACAATCACAAAAACGCATAATGAAGCCGAAGAACGCTTTATGAAGCACATAGATTTTTAGGATACGACAAAAATGTTGTATCCTTTTTGTGTCCCTTTTGTGTCCCTTTTGTAAAAATAGGGTCTGTTTTAGGCTCTGTTTGTGACTCCCTTTTTCGCAAAAGAATACCAAGGAATACCAAAGACAAAAATAAAAAACGTTGATTTAACAACGTTTTACCAAGGAATGCAAAAGAATGCAAAGGAATAATGGAGCCGGTGGGAGTCGAACCCACGTCCAAACACCTGCCAACATATTTGTCTACAACCATAGGTTATGTATTATTTTAACAGTCCCTCGACACATAACTCAAGCCTAGAAACTGCGAGTCTATCAATCTCTTATCAAGCCGCTAGACAAGACTTGATCGTATCTCGCTAATAATAAGACCTGTCATTGAACACGAGCAATCCAAATCGGGTCACGCCTGCTGGTTTTTAGGCAGCTAGAGCGTAAGAAGTGTTATTTTTTGCAGTTATATTTAACTGAGCGTTTACGTCGCCACACGAGTCGCAAAATATGCCTCATAATGCCTGTCGAATCCGTAACGACCCCAAAAGACAATAAAACCATTATACCTTATCTAACTCAAAAATGCAAAAAAGAAATTAATTAACTACAAAAGATAGTCTTTCAAAGATATTGTCAAAATCTGATAACCAGTGACACTAAGGTGCAATCCATCAGTTGTATATTCTTTTTTTAGTTGACCTTCTTGGTCTATCAAACTATCAAAAACTGGCACAAATTCCACCTGCATATAGGCAGAAGCAAGTTCTTGATAGGCTTGATTCCAGTTCTGAATTTTTTCATTCGAGCGGATATAGACTGTCTGCTTGTACTCCTCTCCCTCATTGACTGGCAAAATAGAAAGCAATTTTATCTCTGTCAATGGATAATCACGAGCAATAGACTGTATGATAGCTTCGAGATTATTGAGAGTCTCATTCACAGGCACATCTTTTCCGATATCATTTGTCCCAATTAAAAGGACAATTTTATCTACTGCTCCACCGTACAGATGCGCATCGAGGTTCTCAAGTAACAGCCCTGTCTGATAGCCACGAATGCCTCGATTGATAATTGTCTTTGCAGTCCCAAATAGCTCCTGTAGAGGATAATACTCGACAATGGAATCCCCAATAAAAAGAATGTCTGGCTCTACAACAGAAACCTGATTTAAGTGACGATACTTGTTTTGGATTTTTTCTTGTTCCTTTAGTAACCAATTTTCTAATAACTGTACTGCCACTTCATTCTCCTTTTTCTAACCAGTTTTCCAAGACTTGATAAACTCCTCCTTGGCTATTGGCTGGCGCTAGAGCCGTCGCAACAGCTTTGGCCTTATCATCAGCATTTTCCATCGCATAGGCAATTCCAGCCATTTCAAGCATTTCAACATCATTTTCACTATCGCCAAAAGCCATGATTTGTTGGGAGGTCAAGTCCCAGCGCTTGAGTAATTCTTCCAAGCCCCATGCTTTATGAATTCCAGCTTGGAGGATATCAATGCAACCATAGCCACTGGATACAGCCCGAACACGGCCATCAAAGAGGTCATTGATTTCTTCCAAGACCGAATTCAAACGTTCCTCACCAACAACCATACTCATCTTGAGCACACCACCAAAGAGGTCAGAGGTTAATTCATCCACAAACTGCATCCGTTGGTAGAATTTTTCAATCATTTCTGGAGTCATAAAACTTTCAAGATCTGTAAAAATCGTACCTTCTTTGACGAAACCACCCTTCATGCCCGTCACAACAAACTGGTCCTGACACGCTCGATCCTTGAAATGAGCCAAAGCCTTATCGACAATGGCATCATCCCAAGTCTGAGCCTGAATCGGTTCATTGTTTTCAAAAATACGAGCACCGTTGGCAACAACCAGAACCACTCTATCGACCAAGTGCTCCAGTAGTTGCCTCATGCGGTGAATTTCATTGCCCGTCGCGATGACAAAACGAATACCCTTTTGATCCAACTGATCTAAAATCTTTTCCAATCGTGGGAGATCCAGCTGGCCTCTAGCATCCAGCAAGGTCCCATCCATATCTGTCGCAATTACTTTAATCGTCATTTACTTCCCTCTGGATTCAAGCTAATCCCACTTCAATCCCACATGTTCGTTCATTTCTTTATAGGCTGTATCAATTCGTTCCTTAGTCGCTTCATCTAACTGGTCACGATGACTGCCACCCTCTATGAAATCTTCCAAGATATAGGTTTGATAATGATATAAAGGATAGCCTTCTGGTGAAAAGGTTCCCTTTGGTGTTCTATTGACCCAAGTAGGATGAGCTTTAGCTGTTCCGATAGTTGTTTTTCCATCCTTCTTCTTAATGGTCACGTCCATGAGAACGCCACGTTCAGTCCACTTAGCATTTTCTTCATCTCCCATAGATTCAATTCGTTGATTGGAAATGAAGTTCCCCATTGAATAGATAATGAGTTTCTTTTCTCCATCTTTTTCAACCGTTTCAGATGGCTCAACTACGTGTGGATGACCTCCAAAGATAATATCCGCTCCCCAATCAATCATCTTGTGATAAAGAGCTTTTTGTTCCTCAGTTGGTTCCAATCGATACTCAACACCCATCTGAGGCATGATAATGGTGATATCTGCTTCCTTCTCTGCCCGTTCAATTTCATCCTTCATCTTATCTTCGTTTAAATCTGAAAGATAACGATTATAGTCTTCCTGAGAAATATACTGCTCAATTCCATTGAAACCATAGGAATAGGCCAAAAGAGCAACCTTGATACCATTCACTTCCTTAATGACCAGCGGAGCCTGATCACGTGGTTCATGCGTATAAACTCCGATTGGAGTGATTCCAGCTTTCTCAATAATATCGGCCGTTGAAATAACTCCCTCAATTTGCGAATCCAAAATATGATTATGAGCTAAATCCAGCACATGATAACCTGCATCCTTAATGGCATCCATAACTTCAGCAGGAGCATTAAAGAGAGGATAACCTGCTAAATAATGATCCTTATTGATGGTTCCTTCAAAATCACCAATAGCTAAGTCTGCTTGCTTAAGCCAAGGAGTAACATACTCAAAATTCTCATGAAAGTCATAGGTACCGTCTCCTTTTTTAGCTGAAAAGAAAAGTCCATCGTGGTAGAGCAAATCTCCGTTGGCCATAATTCTGGCAGTTTTTTCCTCTTCCTGCTCCTGAGACTTTTGCTTAGTCCCCTCTTGAGAAATAGTATCTCGTTTTTGACTGGTTAAAGGGATTCCTTGGAAACTTTCAAACAACAAGACCAAGCCCATTGATAAAGCAACTGCTAGCAAGAGTATCGCCACAAATCCTTTATTGCTCCACCTGCGATAACTCCTAAAAAAGTTTACCAAGCCCTTCATAAAACGAAAAGCTAAACCACCCTGATTTCTACCTTGTCTTCTTTGCATCTTCATTCTCCCTACTTTCTTATGCAAGCCTTTTCTTTTTATTATATCATAGATAAGTAATTCTTTCACAATTGATACTCTTCGAAAATCTCTTCAAACCACGTCGGCGTCGCCTTACCGTATATATGTTACTGACTNNATCTGCAACCTCAAAACAGTTTTTTGAGCAACCTGCGGCTAGCTTCCTAGTTTGCTCTTTGATTTTCATTGAGTATGAATTGAACTTCCTATCTATTTTCTATAAATCCTAAAGGCTATAACACTTTCAATCCTTGTCATTTTGTGTTATCATGTAGAGGTAATGAAAGGAGAGAAAATGTCTGCTATAGAACGTATTACAAAAGCTGCTCACTTAATTGATATGAACGATATTATCCGCGAGGGGAATCCTACTCTACGCGCGGTTGCTGAGGAAGTCACTTTTCCCTTGTCTGACCAGGAAATCATCCTAGGCGAAAAGATGATGCAATTCCTTAAACATTCCCAAGATCCCGTCATGGCTGAACAGATGGGACTCCGCGGTGGGGTTGGACTGGCTGCTCCTCAGTTGGATATCTCAAAACGCATTATCGCTGTTTTGGTGCCAAATATTGTTGAAGAAGGCGAAACGCCACAGGAAGCCTACGACTTACAAGCCATTATGTACAATCCAAAAATCGTCTCTCACTCTGTTCAAGACGCTGCTCTTGGTGAAGGAGAAGGTTGCCTGTCTGTTGACCGCAACGTGCCTGGCTATGTTGTTCGCCATGCCCGCGTTACTGTTGATTACTTTGACAAAGATGGAGAAAAACACCGTATCAAACTTAAAGGATATAATTCCATCGTTGTTCAGCATGAAATTGACCACATTAACGGAATCATGTTTTACGATCGCATCAATGAAAAAGACCCATTTGCAGTTAAAGATGGTTTACTAATTCTAGAATAAAGAAAATCCCGTTGCAAGACGGGGTTTTGTGTTATAATAGAGGCATGAAAACAAATGATATTGTCTATGGCGTCCACGCCGTTACCGAAGCCCTCCTTGCAAACACAGGAAACAAACTTTACCTCCAAGAAGATCTCCGAGGTAAGAATGTTGAGAAAGTCAAAGAACTGGCTACAGAAAAGAAGGTGTCCATTTCTTGGACTTCAAAAAAATCCCTTTCTGAGATGACTGAAGGTGCTGTCCACCAAGGTTTTGTTCTACGAGTGTCTGAATTTGCCTATAGCGAGCTAGATCACATTCTTGCCAAAACGCGTCAAGAAGAAAATCCTTTGCTATTGATTCTGGACGGGTTAACTGACCCTCACAACCTAGGCTCCATCTTAAGAACCGCTGATGCGACCAATGTTTCAGGTGTCATCATTCCCAAACACCGTGCTGTCGGAGTAACTCCTGTCGTTGCCAAAACGGCCACAGGTGCTATTGAACACGTTCCAATTGCCCGAGTAACCAATCTGAGCCAAACTCTGGACAAACTCAAGGATGAAGGATTCTGGACCTTTGGAACGGATATGAATGGTACTCCGTGCCACAAGTGGAATACAAAAGGGAAAATCGCCCTCATCATCGGAAATGAAGGAAAAGGTATCTCTAGTAACATCAAAAAACAGGTTGATGAGATGATTACCATTCCGATGAATGGACATGTTCAAAGTCTCAATGCCAGTGTTGCTGCGGCCATTCTCATGTACGAAGTTTTCCGAAATAGACTATAAAAATCAAAGAGCAAACTAGGAAGCTAGCTGTAGACAGCTCAAAGCACTGCTTTGAGGTTGTAGATGGAACTGACGAAGTCAGCTCAAAACATGTTTTTGAGGTTGTGGATAGAACTGACGAAGTCAGTAACATATATCTACTCCAAGGTGAAGCTAACGTGGTTTGAAGAGATTTTCGAAGAATATAAGTTGGATCCTAACAAATTGATTTCTGAGTCTAATCTATATAAGAAAATGAGCATCTCCAACTACGAGAATGCTCATTTTTTAGGATTGTATAGGCAAATTTTACATCTGTTTCAAACGTTCAATCCGTTCTGAGATAGGTGGGTGGGTATAAAAAAGTTTTTGGAACCCTCCCCCTTTCTTGGGATCATTGATATAAAGTGCGCTGCTGGCATCATCAACAGGACGACTCATTGGTTTACTATTATCCAACTTATGTAGAGCATTGATCATTCCTTGTGGATTGCGGGTCAACTCGACACTGGAAGCATCAGCTAGGAATTCCCTCTGGCGAGAAATAGCTAGTTGCACCAAGGTTGCAGCAAGAGGGGCCAGCACAATAGCTAGTAGGGAAACCACGAGCATAATAATTTCTAATCCATTTCCATCTCGATCATCGTCACTTCGTCTGCGACCTGCTCCACCCCACCACATCATACGACCTGCCATACTAGAAAGCATGGTGATAGCACTAGCAAGGGCAACAGCAATAGTCGAAATGCGGATATCGTAATTACGAATATGACTGACTTCATGTCCCATAACAGCTTCTAGTTCTTCACGATTCATGATAGCTAGGAGACCTGATGTCGCAGCAACCGCTGCGTTTTGAGGGTTAGAGCCTGTCGCAAAGGCATTTAAGGCTGGATCATCAATGATGAAAACACGGGGCATAGGAATCTGAGCGACCATAGCCATATCTTCCACTACATGGTAGAGGTCTGGTGCCGTTTGCTCATCAACCTCACGCGCGCCATTCATAGACATGACAATCTCTGTCGATTGAAAAATCATGGACAAGGCATAGATAAAGCCTATAATCAGTGCGATAACCAAACCACCAAACCCAGAACGCATAAAGAGGTAACCAACCGCATAGCCAACAAGAGCTAAGAGTAGGAAAAATACCAGCAACAAAATCCAGGTTTTTCGTTTATTGCTTGCAATTTGATCAAACAACATCTTAGTCACCTAAACCGCTAAAATCAACTTTAGGAACTGCCTTTTCCTCTTCTGGTGTTTGAAGGAAATCTGCTGCTTTAAATCCAAACATTCCAGCGATAATATTGCTTGGGAAAGTTTCTAATTTTACATTGTAGTTGCTTACAACACTGTTGTAGAGTTGACGAGAGTAAGAAATTTTATTTTCTGTGTTTGTCAACTCCTCTTGCAATTTAACAAAGTTTGTACTAGCTTTCAAATCTGGATAGCTTTCTGCAACTGCAAAAATACCTGAAACCTGACGAGTAAGGGCATCACTAGCTTTCATAGCTTCTGCTGGTGAAGTCGCTGCCGCCACTTGGTTACGAAGTTCTGCCACCTTTTCGAGGGTAGAACCTTCATATTTAGCATAACCTTTTACAGTCTCAATCAAGTTTGGCAAGAGGTCATTTCGACGTTTCAACTGAACATCAATCTGGCTCCAAGCCTCCTTTGTTTGCATACGATTCTTAACCAAACCGTTATAGCTAACAATCACAAAAATAACAATAAGAGCGATAACTCCAAGAATAATCCAAGTCATGATATAAGTCCTTTCTGCTTTTAGATTAGTACCAGTATATCAAATTTTTTATGATTGTGGTAAAATAAGATGATACTAAAGAAGGAAATAACTATGAAACCAGAAACATTTTACAACTTGCTTGCCGAGCAAAATCTTCCACTTTCGTACCAGCAAAAAAAACAATTTGAACGTTATTTTGAACTCTTGGTCGAGTGGAATGAAAAGATTAATTTAACAGCCATTACGGACAAGGATGAAGTTTATCTCAAACATTTTTACGATTCGATTGCACCCATCCTTCAAGGTTTGATTCCTAATGAAACTATCAAACTTCTTGATATTGGAGCTGGGGCAGGATTTCCTAGTCTACCAATGAAAATCCTCTATCCTCAGTTAAATGTAACTATCATTGATTCTCTAAATAAGCGCATCAACTTCCTCCAACTTTTGGCTCAAGAACTGGATTTGGACGGTGTTCATTTCTACCATGGACGTGCCGAAGATTTTGCCCAAGACAAGAACTTCCGTGCTCAATATGATTTTGTAACAGCTCGTGCGGTTGCCCGCATGCAGGTTTTATCTGAATTGACTATTCCCTACCTTAAAGTTGGCGGAAAACTATTGGCGCTCAAGGCCAGCAATGCTCCTGAGGAATTATTAGAAGCTAAGAATGCCCTCAACCTCCTTTTTAGTAAGGTCGAAGACAATCTCAGCTACGCCCTACCAAATGGAGATCCGCGTTACATCACAGTGGTAGAAAAGAAAAAGGAAACACCAAATAAATATCCACGTAAGGCTGGCATGCCAAATAAACGCCCGCTTTAATCTTTTTAGTAAAAAAATATTTACAAAGTTTGCAATTTTTGCTATACTATCACAAGCAAAGGTTTTTAATGTCATCCCGTGAGGTGACGAAGACGCAGAAATATTTGAAACTCTTTAAAATCTAAATTTTAAAGAAGTCTTACTCTGAGGGCCTATTGCTGTAAAATAATGGGCTCTTTTTTGATGCCCAAAAGTGAGGTTTATATGAAACAAGAATCAACTGTTGATTTGTTACTAGACGTTGACCAACGTCCTTCGGCTGGAAAAGGAATTCTCCTTAGTTTCCAACACGTTTTCGCCATGTTTGGTGCGACCATCTTGGTACCATTGATTTTGGGAATGCCCGTATCTGTTGCCCTTTTTGCTTCAGGTGTCGGGACACTCATCTACATGATTGCTACTGGATTTAAAGTTCCAGTTTATCTAGGTTCTTCATTTGCCTTTATCACAGCTATGTCACTGGCTATGAAAGAAATGGGTGGTGATGTATCTGCTGCCCAAACAGGGGTTATCTTGACTGGTTTGGTCTATGTCCTTGTTGCTACCAGCATCCGATTTGTAGGAACAAAATGGATTGATAAACTCTTGCCACCAATCATTATCGGTCCTATGATCATCGTTATCGGTCTTGGACTTGCAGGTTCAGCTGTTACCAATGCAGGGCTTGTAGCAGACGGAAATTGGAAAAATGCTCTGGTAGCCGTTGTTACGTTCTTGATTGCTGCCTTTATCAATACAAAAGGAAAAGGCTTCCTACGAATCATTCCATTCCTCTTTGCCATTATCGGTGGTTACCTCTTCGCACTAACTCTTGGATTGGTTGACTTTACACCAGTTCTAAAAGCTAACTGGTTTGAAATCCCTGGCTTCTACTTGCCATTTAGCACAGGTGGTGCCTTTAAAGAATACAATCTTTACTTCGGTCCAGAAACCATTGCCATCTTGCCAATCGCTATCGTAACAATTTCTGAACACATCGGCGACCATACTGTTTTGGGTCAAATCTGTGGCCGTCAATTCTTGAAAGAACCAGGTCTTCACCGTACTCTTCTTGGTGACGGTATCGCAACTTCTGTTTCTGCCTTCCTTGGTGGACCAGCCAATACAACTTATGGAGAAAATACAGGGGTTATCGGTATGACTCGTATCGCTTCTGTCTCAGTTATCCGTAACGCTGCCTTCATCGCAATTGCCCTTAGCTTCCTTGGCAAATTCACTGCCTTGATTTCAACTATTCCAAACTCTGTACTTGGTGGTATGTCAATTCTTCTCTATGGAGTTATCGCCAGCAACGGTTTGAAAGTCTTGATCAAAGAACGTGTTGATTTCGCTCAAATGCGTAACCTAATCATCGCAAGTGCTATGTTGGTCCTTGGACTTGGAGGAGCTATCCTTAAACTTGGTCCAGTTACCCTTTCAGGAACTGCCCTATCAGCCATGACAGGAATCATCTTGAACTTGATCTTGCCATACGAAAATAAAGACTAAGAGACTTGACGCAGAAAGAGAATGAACAAAAACGAGCTTCTCTTTACTAACCCCAAAAAGTTGCACAAATAATTATTGAAAGGATTTAGTTCTGTACTGCACAAGACTAAGTCCTTTTATAGTAAAATGAAGCAAAACAGTACATCATGTGGTATCGTCTGAAACAAGAACAAGACAAAAGAGCCTCAAAAAAAGGTATTGCAACTTGGCAATACCTTTTTGAGGTGCTTTTTGAAAGCCATCAAATGGTGACTTTTCAGAGGGAGCAAAAAACTGTCCTCTTTATATTTTAAACATTTAAATGTCTTCTTTAAACAGTTTATTAAAGAAACCGTCTGTGTTTTTAAGAAGGGCTTTGAATACCTTAGATTTAAGAGCAACAGTGTGAGAGAAGTCATCTGGTTTCTTCAAATCTTCTTCAACTGCTTTAACAAAGATATCCTTCAATTGTGTATAGTTGGTAATTTGACGACCATCAATTTCAATAGTTTCAAATCCTTTTTCTGCTTTTGATTTAACCTCTTTGAACCATTCTTTTTTCCACTCTTCAAGATTATTGAATTTATCCTTAGAAACTTTCTTAATAATGAAATCATCACCTAAGAGACCTTTATTGTCGTTATTAGCGGCGCCTTGATGTTTGCTTGAAACATAATCAATGAATCCATGTTCGTATCCATAGTAACCCCACATACGGAAGGCATTGTGCTTAAATGATAATGAACCTGGGGCACCTTTACTTGTATTACCACCATAAATACCAGCCATCATTTGAACATTAACATATGCTGAATTAGGCCTAAAGTCCTCTGGTCGGAATATACCATTACCTGGATTATTATGTTTGGTCATAAAGTTATTATCAACCAAATCGTTAATACTTGATAATTTCTTAGAACTCTCTTCTTGATTTAAGTCACGCACTTTGTCCCATTGGTGAGGACCACTTAGTTTATTTCTATCCATTGGTCGACGTATTTCACGGTCAATTTTCTTGAACCACTTGCTATTGTCACCATTTAATTTTGGAATTACAGCATCTGCTTCAACATAATCCAACATCATTAACGCTTCATTGTAGTTCTTCATGTAGCGATCAATATCTTCACGAGTTTTAAGTTTATCAGGATTATAATTGTACCATTGGTTACCATCATTTTGACGTTCAAATGCCATATTTAATCCAAGTGCGCCGTATTCACCTTGATGTCCGTGTTCTGCTGGAGTTTGTAACATACCCTGAGCAAATGCTTCAAGGTCTGTACCTTGTCGATGTCTATGGCCTCCCAGATATGCCATTCGGTCATTTACGTGGGTAGTTTCATGTGTAAAGGCAGATGTGCCGTATTCACTTATTAAATTCGACATAACAAAATATACAGCATCCATAGGCTGTGGATCAGCAAAGATGTAAGCATAGGCTCCATATCCAGGTTTATAAGCATGATACTTATCAATACGCCCAAAGAATTCACGAATAGGTGCATAATCCGGTTTATCTTTTCGATGGCCAAATCTATCAGGCCAGCCACCTGGAGCGTTATGATTATCCCATACAGGAGTTGGAACTACATTTTGACTCTTAAGAAGTTTATCGCGGACATTATCAGTAGCAAGACGTGACCAAAAATCTAAGTAATTAACTTGCTCTTTGGCACGTAGATTAATCTCTTTTTTAAAGGCTTCACGTTCTTCTTCAGTATTTTTGTTGTATTTTTCAAACGAACTAAATGAGATAGTATTATACGTTGAAATCATAAATAAATGTGCATTTTTCAAGTTAAGAAGAGGTAAAATCATACGCCCATGCTGCCCATTATTAATTCCTTCGTATAGACGATATTTTTTGTTGGCAAATGCAGGGTTCGTTGATGGTTGTTCAACTACATACGCGTTCTTTTCAATAGCTTTCTTAAACCAGTCATTTATATCTGTATGGTTAGTGAATAGCTTCATATTGTAATGTAAGAATCCATTTAATTCATTTATTCCGATTGTTCCACCTATAGTTTCACGATAAGCTTCTAAAGTTCTATCTCCTTTAACATTTCTTTCATTTGAACCAATTTTGATTAAGAAATCTAAAACATCAACATTCTTACCATAAAAATCAGGTTTAAACATCATAATATCTTTAATTGATAACTCATCGTATTTAAAACCATAATATTGATTTAAGTAGGCCAGCCCCATCATGATTTTAGCTTTATTATCTTCTACTTTCTTGAGTAAAGCACGCTCAACTACTTCCCCACCATTTAACTGATGATCTTCATTTTCTAAAATCTGACTAACAAGTTTTTCTAAGTTTCCTTTTACTTCTTCAAAGCTTTCTTCTAAATACAATCCTTTAATGTACTCAGTCTTCTTCTCAGGAGTGTTTTGCCAAGGCTTCTCACGTTTATCCATCAAAGCACGAACTTCATCTGAAAGTAAGGTAACACTAGCTAACTTCTCTTTAATACCGCTTGCTAACTGGTTACGATTCTTCATAACCATATTTGGAGTATAGACAATGTTTTGACCTGCTACATCATACTCTTTTACTTGAGCTACTTTAGAGTCAGTTTTAGCAGTTACAGCTAACTCTTCTTTTGTACCATCAGAATAGTGAACCATAATCTTATCAATATCCGATAAATCAGTGACAAATTGCCCTGCTTTCATACCTGTTACAGACAGAACAGTTTTCTTAACAAGATTGGAATCATCTGTTAACTTATTCCCTTGGTTTACAATCCACTCTTTGTTATAAAATGGTTGCAGTTTTTCCAAGTTTCGATAAGCTAGGTTTCTTGTTTCTTGGTAGTCCTGAATCGCTTTATATTCAGAATCTCTATCAACGATACGATTTAACTTGTTTACGACAGGATCTTGAATAGTAAAGGTGTTGGCTGTGATATTCATCTTAGCGATTTTAGCATCTGCTTCGGCTTGAGAGATACCAGTAATACGATTTGAATGTTTGTAGGAAGATAAACCACTTGCAACACCATTTACATAATTTACACGTTTGATATTATCTAATCCAAAATATTGGTCATTATCATTCAAGGCTGGTGAACCATAGACAATTTCACCATTATTTACTTTAAGCATTGTTACGACGTCTTCAATAACACCCCAGTTAAAGTTGTTATGAATTACACCTCCACTTTCGCCATGCTGAATCAAATTCATAGTACCTTTTATTACAGCATTTCGGAGAAATCCTTTTTTACCTACTGTCATCGAGTCAATACCATGATCTAGTTTACCAATTAAACCACCATATTTAGATTTATTGGCACTAATCTTAGCATCAACGTAAGCTTTATCAACGTTACTTATCCAACTTTCGCTGACAAGTCCACCAGACCACCAGCCTTTATCTCCAAGACTGTTAATCTTACCAATAAAAGCTACATTGCGCATATTAGCTTCGTCTAACTTATTAACAGCACCGGTTACATCGTTATTTCCTGTTACTGAACCTACTACTTTGATATTCTCAAGGGTAGATTTCTTAAACATATTACCAATAGGTGCAACTTTATCAGCCAAAGGCATATTGATATCTACATTACCTAAGTTAAAGTTTTTAAGTGTAGCACCTTCAGCCTCATTAAACAAAGGTCTTTCTAAGTTATGAATCGTGTACTGATGGTTCTCTACACTTGATAAAGTACCTCTAAACTTAGCCATAACATAAGCTTTACCTGCTGGCTTAACGTTAACTGCATTCAAATCTGCACCAAGTTTAAACTCACCGGTAGGATTTGCTTGCATATCTTTTGCTAAATCATGGAAATTGTAATAAACCTTATCCTCGGTAGCCCTCGGTTTTTCAAGATAATAAGTGTAAATGTCTCTTAACTTACCGTCTTTATCACGTTGAACTAAGTCAGGTGCTTTTGCCGTTACCTTGTAAAGCTGCTTACCTTCTTCAATGACCTCTTCAATCTTATCAATTGCTAAACGAGTCACTTTGTTTTCTCTTGAGGTTACTTTTAAGTAATAGTTGTTAACATCACTTGGAAGAGAAGTTAAATGATTACTATCGCTTTCGACACCGCTTTCGTTTACTTGTACGAGACTGGTGTTTGCAATATCTTTCAACTCAACTTTTTTCAAATCCAAGCGAAGTGGTTTCTCTTCTAATGTTGCAGTTTCTTCTCCCTTACCACGGTCATAGGTCATAGTGGTTTCTATCTTATAGTCTTTGTAGAATTTTAAATCTTCTACCTGCTTATCTAATTGCTCTGAAGTTAAATCTACTGTTTTGACAATTTCATTTCCATCTTTAATTGTCGCAGTAATTTTATTGATCTTGACTCCATCTGTATTAACCAAATGATAAGAAAGATTTGCGGAGCGGTCTAATACATTTGTATCTGTTCGCTCCAAAGTCAAAACAGGAGCCGTTTTTTCTTTAGGCTTTTCTTTTGTACCTTTTACAAGAATTTCAGGCTTCATTTCTTTCAAGATAGTTACTGTTTCAACTGGTTCACTAATTTTTTTGCCATGTAACTCTTCATAGCTAGTAACAATTTGACGTTCGCCATCCTCACCAATTTGTTTAACAGAATTATCGCCTATAAATTTGGTAGGATCAGATTCTTCTATAGTCGTTTTAGAAATAGTCTCGGTCCGGATATCGGTATGTAAAGAAGGCAACTCTTCTCTTTCTGATGCAACTTCTGAAACTGTAGATATTGGTTCAGTATACTCTGGAATGTCGATAACAGGTGGCTCAATCAAGTTTCCATTTTCATCTACTCCTGTTGTACCTACAGGTTCAGTGTATTCTAGTTTCTCATGAACTTCAGGCTCAACAAGGTTTGCACCTATTGGTTGCGTATAGTCAGGCTTCTCATGAACTTCCGCTTCACCTTTATCAGTCACAACTGCTTCTGGCAACTCAGGCTGAACTTCTGGTACGCCTTTATCACTTACTACAGCTTCTGGTAAAGCTGGTTGAACTGCTGGTTCAACAATAGCTCCCGCCTGTACGTCCTTATGTTCTACACCAGTCTCAGGTTGTTCCTTTATAACTTGAGTTTTTTTAGTACCTTTTTCGACTATTCTTGAAACAGGCGCAGTCGTTGAAGTTGAAACAATTTCTCGCGAAACTTCTTCCTTGTTTACAGAGAATATTCTGACGACTTCAACTTTCTTACCTAATTTACCTTCTTGTTTGACTCTTACAGTTCTTTCAGCTAAATCAGGATTTTCTTGAATTTCTTCTTGAAAATCTATTTTTGTCTCTATAGTTTCATCACGATATAAGAGTTCAGGTTTGTTCAATTGACCTGATAAAACTTCATCCTGTGGATTTAATGTATTTACCCCAGTCTTTTCTTTTGGAGAAACCTTCTCCTCTTTCTTCGTCTCTAGATTCTTATGTTCTGCTAATTGTGATTGAGAATTTGAAGATTGTTTCTCTTCTTTTCTTGGATCGGTTAATTCTGTAGAGAGAGGTTTTTCCACTACTTGAACTTCTGTCGGCTTAGTTGAAGAAACAGGTGTTTGTTCCTGAATAGCTTGTACTGTTGATGGATTCTCTACAAAATTCGGTGTAACATTATAATCCACCTTTTGTTGTTTTGTAGGAGTGGCAACTGAACTCTTTTGATTACTTACTTCAGAATCAGAAGTAGTTTTCCCCTCTTTGATATATCCAATATAAGTGTAACCTGAAATCTCTTTAGGAAGAGGTAATTTTTCTCCAGAGGTCAATTCATAGTCCGTATTGTAATTTAGCAAAAGATGATTTTCTAAAGCATGAGCCGATACAAGAACACCGTTTCCTATTCCTGCAACCAATACTAAATGTAATACCGTTTTATTCTTAACTTTTTTCTTGGAAACAGCAAAAATTAAAATTCCCAGAGCAGCTAAGCTAGCACCAGCAACTAAGGCTTGCACCTCATTCTTGCTTCCAGTATTTGGCAATTCCGCCAGTTGATTTTGAGAATTTAACTTATAAACAAGATAATAAGTCTCATCATCATTCTCCACGTATGTCGGAATATCATAGACAAGCTGCTTCTTTTCTTCTGATGATAGCTCTGACTCTGTCACATATTTATAGTGAACTCCTGAAGTTTCTTGAGCATCCACAGATGAACTAGCTAATACAGACATAAAAAATAAACTTGAAATCGTTGCAGATACAAGTCCTACTGATAATTTTCTAAATGAAAAACGCTCTTGTTTTTCACCAAAATATTTTTCCATGATTCCTCCTTGAAATACAATTTATAGATGTTACAAAGACTTTTATTATATTAGTGTATTATCTATAAAAAAGGCAGTATACCTTAATTATACTATTTATTTACCGAAAAGTCTTAAAATTGCGTAGCGTTTTCATACTTTGTTTTATATTATTTTGGGGATACAATAACACCTACCATGGAATTTCCACGGTAGGTGTTACTCATATCAATAATCGTTCTAAAAATGATTTGATGCAGTTGAGGAGAATTCCTTCTATCCAGCTTTCTTGTGCTGAGGATAGATGTTCTGTCTGAAGGCTTTCTTTTAAAAAGTCTCGAACTTGTTCTGGTGCAATTTCAAATTCAAAGGCTTTCATTTTATATAAAAAGTCGAGCAGATGATCTGACAGGTATTGGGTTGAAAAGGGAACTTCTCCGCTTTTTCGATATTCTAATAAGAGGCGAGCAAATCGGGCTTTTTCTTCAGGAAGCTTACGAAAATAGGAATTGAGGAGCCAGGTCTGCTTCTGCTTTCTTTCAATTGGATCCTGACCGGCAATTCGTTGATCTTTTTCCAACTCTTTTTGGTATTGTTTGGCCTTGATAGCCCGTTCTGTCCGATTTTTACCAAAAAGAATTTTCTCCCACTTGCGTTCTTCTTGAGTCAGTGTCTCTGTAAAGCCAAAGTAATCTTGATAAGCCCGCTCTGCTGGGCCCATAGCTAGAACCAGATTGTCTGCATATTGCTTGGCGATTTTATCCCTCTTCTTGCGCTCTTTCTCTGCCTGAATACGGAGTTCTTGTTCGTAGTCAATTTTATCTTTTCCTAGTTTGACAAGGTAGAGTTGGTCATCTGGTTTTCCAAGTAAAAAGGGTTTGATACACTTTTCAAGCACTTCTTCCATCCGAGCCTTTTTCTTTGGCTCCGCCTTGGTCCAACTTCCTCCTTGAAAGACTTCTAGGAAGAGCTGGTAGTCTTTCTCAGGTGAGAACTGATTGCCACGATTGGGTTTAAAAACACCTTTTTCCCAGAGCCACTTTAGAAGACGCTCGTCAAAGTCACTTTTGTTAACCTTGATTTTTTCCTTTTTCTGGGATTTTCTGGTCAGATTTTCAACCTTTCTGAGTAGTTTTTCTTCCTCTTCCAATTGCTGTTCAAGGGTCAATCGATGAAAATGACGAACACAGTCGCTACCAATTGGAAAGAGGCGTTGGCCTGTGACACCGTTAAAGAGTTCATAAGCGTATTTGATAGCATTTCCACAGACACAATTGCTACGGCCGATACCGTTAAAAATCAAGGAAACTTCATTCCATTCCTTGGTAGCTTGTTCCCAAGTATCAGCTTTTGAAGCCTGTAAAACCGCATCATGCAGGGATTTTCTAACTGGAAGTGTCATGAGGTCTCCTTTCTAGATTATACTTTTACAACTTGAACCTTGTCTTTACCTAGTAAAATCAAGTATTTTTCAATATTTTCAATCGAATAGGCTCGAGATAAAGCCTCTCCGTATAGGGCTAACTGACCACGATAACGGTCCATGAGTTGACTTGGTTCATCATAGCGGTCTGTCTTATAGTCGAACAGAACAATTTTGTCTTCGTAAAGTAGATAGCCATCAAGGATTCCACGGACAACGAAGTCTTCCTGACTCTTTTGGTCTCTTTTGAGCATGGAAAAGGGTTGCTCGCGATAAAGATGGTCGGTATTAGCGATAATTTCCTGACCGAGTGCTGTGTCAAAGAATGCAAGAATTTTAGCAAGATTGATATTGTCCCTAACAGCTGGGCTGGTTTGAACTTGTTTGAGAGTTTCTGTCAGGCTAGCAAGCGTTGGTCGCTGGCTGAGGTCAATTCTCTGCATGAGTTCGTGGGTAGCACTACCAATCTCAGCTCCAGTTACCTTTTCTTTGGTTGAAAAATCTGGTAAATCAAAGCTAATTTTCTTGTCTACTGACTGGCCTTGACCTGCAATCTCGACACCTTCCATATCCATAACGGGTTCGTAGAATTTCTTGATTTGACTTGGGGTTTGAACACTAGGAAGTTCAATGGCTGCGCGATGAAGTATATTATAAACTTCCACCTCTTTTAGCATTTCAAGAGCTTCTTTAATGGTTTCTGACTGACGATTGTCTGCTTGATAGCTATTTTGGAGAGGACTCTTGGTTTCCAACTCTCCGATAGCTTCTCTGGTCAACTGATCTTCACCAACAAAACGATAGCTAAAGTTGAGATGATCCTTGGCAAATACTTTACTGATAGCCCAAATCCAATCTTGGAAATTCCTTGCTTGTAGTCTAGTAGAGCTATTTAGTTTTCCATTTTTAGCTGCTGGGTATTCCTTGGCTTCCAGCTTTTCACGAGATCCCTTGCCGACAAGATAGAGCTTTTTCTCAGCCCTCGTCATGGCAACATACAGCAGACGCATCTGCTCTGAATAGCTTGCCAGCTGTAATTCTTCTTCGTTCTGCCTATAGGTCAGACTAGGAATGGAGAGTTTGATGGTTTTAGGATAGTGATCTTCCACTGCTCCCGTCTCCATCTTGGCAATATACTTGACACCTAGTCCATTTTTACGACTGAGAATGACTTCTGACATAGAGTCTTGCTTGTTGAAATCTTGATCCATATTGAGGATAAAGACGTAAGGAAACTCCAGCCCTTTACTCTTGTGAATGGTCATGAGCTCTACTGCATCTTTTGGCGGTGCAACAGCCACGCTTGCCAAATCGTGCTGGGCTTCTAAGACTTGGTCAATCATACGAATAAAACGCGACAAGCCCTTGAAATTGCTCTTTTCAAATTGATCAGCACGCAGTGCTAGGGCATAGAGATTAGCTTGTCTAGCAGGTCCATTTGGCAAAGCTCCAACATAATCGTAGTAAAAACGGTCGTTGTAAATCTTCCAAATCAGGTCATAGAGGGAGTGGGTTTTGGCATACAGGCGCCAAGAATCCAAGATATTCATGAATTGATTTAGTTTTTCAGCTAGAGCTGTGTGAATCAAGTCCTTTTGACTGCTTGCCAGTTTTTGAGCATTGACCAGTTTCTCATAGAGATTCTCTTGAACTTTGTCCTCATCTTTCTGAAGAGATAAACGTGCTAACTCGTCCTCGTCAAAGCTAAACATTGGAGACTTCATAAGGGCAACCAAGGCGTAGTCTTGCAGGGGATTGTGAATGACACGAAGGGTATCTAGCATGACTTGCACTTCTAGGGATTGGAGATAATTGTTTTGCTCTCCGTCAGTTTTGACAGGAATCCCGTACTCAGACAGGGCGAGGAGAATCTGATCATTACGACTGCGACTGGAGGTCAGAAGGGCGATTTCTTTAAAGGCAACAACTTGTTCTCTATGGAGTTTAAGGATTTCCTTGATAACTAATCGCATCTCACCAGTTAGTTTCGTTTCTGTTTGACTCTCTTCTTCCTCACCTGTATCGTCCTTGTCGTAGAGGAGAAATTCTGCCTTATTGTCTGGATTGGGAGTCAGTTTGGTATTGGCAAAAACAAGCTGGTGCATGTTATCATAGTTGATTTCTCCGACTTCTTGATCCATAAGGCGTTCAAAAACATCATTGGTTGCTGATAGCACTTCTGAACTACTACGGAAATTTTCCTTGAGGAGAATGAGCTTGCCCTCTTTTGGATTTTGCGCATAGCGTTGGAACTTTTCATTGAAAATCTGCGGGTCTGCCTGACGGAAACGATAGATGGACTGCTTGATATCTCCCACCATAAAGCGGTTGTGGCCATTAGAAAGTAATTCCAGCATCCGTTCTTGAATATGGTTGGTATCTTGATACTCGTCTACCATGACTTCATGGAAGCGCTCCTGATAAGCCTCACGGACTTGCGGAAAATTCTCCAAAATCTCAATGGTATAATGGCTAATATCAGCGAATTCAAAGGCGTTTTCCTGGCGCTTACGCTGACGATAAGCCTCCACAAAATCCCTCATGAAAGATTGGAAGGTTTTAGCTAGTTCCCAGGTCTCTCCATGATAACGTTCTTGATAGTCGAGAATGGTTATCTGGTCTGCTAGTTGTCCTAGTTTAGCAAACTGGGTCTTTCTCTCTTCGTTGTAGGCATCGGCCAGTGGCTTCAAATCAGCCTTACGGCTGGCATTGGTCAAAGCTCGACCGTTTTTTTCTTTCGAAATGGCGACAACACGCGCAAGTACTGCCTGATAAGCCTGACTATCGGACTCTTGATTTAAGGAGCCAATTTCATCTAAAATCAACTGAACATTCTCTAGATAAGCAGCCTTTGCAAACTCCTTGGCATCATTATCCAGATGATAACGGAAAAAGCTTTCCAAATCCCAAAGGGCTTGCTGGATTTGTGTGGTCAGTTTTTCTTTTTCACTGCTAAAATCAGCTTTTTCAAAGCCTTTGAGAAAAGATTCACTTAACCATTTCTGAGGATTGCTGGTGGATTGGAGGAAGTCATAAATTTTATAGACCTGCTGTCGCAGCCCCCGTTCATCTTTGCCACGTCCAGCAAAGTTTTTCAGCAAATGACTAAAGGTCTCTTTCTGTTTACCTTGGTAATGGGCTTCAAAGACCTCATGAAAGACTTCGTTTTTTAGAAGAAGTTGCTCGCTTTGGTTTTGTAAAATACGGAAATTAGGTGCAATATCAAGTAGATAGCCGTGTTTACCAAGGAATTTTTGTGTGAAAGAGTCCATGGTTCCGATGGCAGCGTTGGGTAGATCAGCCAACTGACGACCCAAGTGTTGTTTGAGCTCGACATCATCCGTTTCTTGGATTTGTTGGCTGATTTTTTTCTCCAAACGTTCCTTAAGCTCTGTGGCAGCCTTGACGGTAAAGGTTGAGATAAAGAGTTGAGAAATTTCGACACCACGCGCTAACTGATCCAGAATACGCTCGGCCATAACAAAGGTTTTACCAGAACCAGCCGACGCTGAAACCAGGATATTTTGACCAGAAGTGTAGATGGCTTCAATTTGCTCGGCAGTTTTCTTTTGTTCCTTGCTCGAATTTGCTTCAGTTTCTTGCAGTTTTTGAATCTCCTCCTCAGTTAAAAAGGGAATAGACTTCATCGATTCAACTCCTCTCTTATTTTTTCAAACCAAGCTTGCTTGAGTTTCTCTCCGACCAGACGTTTGCCGTCAGCCAAGTTCAACTTTTCTAGGAAACGGGCTTGGCCCAAGTGGTAATTGGCTTCAAATCCTGTGATGGCTTGATGTTGCTGAACATACGGTGCAATACTTCTGCCATTTTCAGTATAAGGGTTAATGGCGAACTGACCTGCTAAAATCTTCTCAGCTGCTTTCTTGTAAAGACAGGCATTGTAGTCCAGTAGGAGCTGAAATTCCTCATCCGTCAGCTGATTAGTCTTATTTTTGTTGTAAAATTCGCCTAAATAACTGCTTTCTTTTTCTAAAAAGAGACCTTGGTATTTCATAGACTTGCTGGCTTCTACTACTGCTCCAGCCAAACTTTTAACGGCCATCAGAGATTGGACAGGTTCAGTCATTTCCAAATACATGGCACCGAAAAAGTTCTGCTCCCCCTCTCTTTTTAGGGCAGCTAGGTAGGTTGGCAGTTGGGAATTAAGACCATTAAAGAAATGAGGAAACTGAAACTGAGTTAGACTAGACTTGTAGTCTACTACTCCGATCGCCCCATCAGCTTTCAAACGATCAATCCGGTCCACCTTACCTCGTACAAAGACACTGCGACCATTGTCCAATTGAATAAAGGCTTGCTCTTTTCCGCCAAAATTTGCTTCCTCTTTGATGGTTTCGATGGCTGGATTGTGTCGGAGAATATGGCCAGTCGTCCGTGCAACATCAAGCAGAACTTCCTTGGTAAACTGGGCTTCCAAACTTTCTTGATAAATAGCTTCAAATTCGCGTTCTTGACTGGTTTCTTGAATAGCTTGTTCTAAACGTTGGTCAAAAGAATCTTCGTCAGGCAACTGCAAGGCTCGTTCAAAAATACGGTGTAAGAAATTCCCGTGACTACGGGCATCTGGACGCAGGCGCAATTCTTCCTGCAAGCCTAAAACATAACGTAGGAAATAACTGTATTGGTTCCGATAAAACTCCGTCAAACCAGAGGTAGACAGGTAAAACTCCTGATCAGTAGGATAGAGAGCTTGTAAGGTGTCCTTAGCCAACTGCTTACTGCTTGGACTGGTTGAGAGGGCTGGATTTTCCAGACCTTGCAGTTCTAGTTTTTTACCCATCACACGCGCCAGAACCTTGACAAAGGTCAAATCTTGCTCCCTATCACTCGTCTCGCCCTGCTGGTGATAGGCAACCAGACTGGACAAAAGACTGTGATATGAGCCCATATCCTCCTTAGACAGCCCTTTGTGATTCATCCTCTTCTCTTTTCGACTAAATCCAAAATGGACCAACTCTTGAAGATAGATTGATTCCTTGCTTTCACTTTCGTTAAAAAGGCTTGGAGCCGACAAAACCAACTGCTTACGAGCAGAATTGACCAAGGAAAGCATAGTGTAGCGATTTTTCTTGAGATTTTCACTGCTGGCAATCAGTAATTGAGCCCCCTCTTCAGTCGCTTGGTTTAGACTTTGTCTTTCTTCATCAGTCAAAAGACTAGTGTTTTGCGCAATTTTTGGTAAATGATCCTGAGTCAGCCCAATGGCGTAGACAAAGTCAGCTGTCAGAGGAGCAATCAAATCATAGCTCTGCAACAGAACGGTGTCCACTGTCGCTGGAATGGTACGGTATTGAGATAGGCTCATTCCAGAATGGAGCAAGGCTAGAAAGTCCTCTAGACTAACCTGTGAACTAGCAAAAACAGTCGCAAATTGTTCTAAAACATGACAGAAAGCCTTCCAAACTTCAGCTTGTCTTTCCTTTTCTACAGCTTCCATAGTGGCTGTCAAATCTTGTAACTGCTTGGTCACAGCTCCTTCTTTTAGAAAATAGTTCCACTTTTGCAAGAGATTTTCAGCCTTCTGTTTTCGACTGGCAAAGAGAGTTTCAAGAGGTGTTAAAATACGCAGACGAAAAGTATTTAAACGTTCCAGATTAAATTTTCCATGGTGGGATCTGGTAAAGGCTTGCTGAAAGGATGGTAAGCCATTGATACCAAGATAGCGGATATATTGCTCAAAAGCATCAATATCAGCCTGATTAAGATCGGTATACAGACCTGTTCTAAGAAGGTTTATCAAATCCTCCTGACGGAAACGATAGCGTTTTAAAGCCAAAATAGACTCTACAAACTGTGTCAAGGGATGATGAGCCATGGATTCGCTTCTACCTAGATAGAAAGGAATCTGATACTGGTCAAAAATCGTTTTTAGAGATAACTGATAAGAAGCTACATCCCCCAAGAGAATACGAAAATGCTTGTAGCTCAGGTCTGAGTTCTCATGCAATTTCTGACGAATGCTACGGGCTACTAGCTCCAACTCTTCCTTTTGCGTCAAGCAAGACCAGATTTGTAAGTTTTCACGGTCCTTATCATCAATTTCCAAGGAAAGTTCTGAAAAGTCATAGGACGATTCCAATAAACGAGAGACCTTGTCAAAACTATCCATCTTCTCATGAGTCTGAGAACGGTCTTGAGCAGGCGTTTGGTATTTAGAAGCTAGATGATGGAGAAACTCCACACTGGCTTGGTAGAGATTGCCCTCACTAAAAGGACTGGTATAAGCTTTCCTACTAGCATAAGCCCCAATGACAATCTCAACACCCTTGCCGTGAAGTAAGTCCACAATTCGCTCTTCTTCGGCAGAAAAACGGGTAAATCCATCAATAACCAAGGCGATTTGAGTAAAATCACTACTAACTTTGTCATTCTCAATAGCCTCAATCAAATGGGATAACTGACTTCCCTGAGCTAACTGCCCTTGGTTAAGATAGGCCGTTACTTTCTCAAAAATCAAGAGTAAATCAGCCCTCTTGTCCTCATCCGTCAAACTCTCCAAGTCCAAAAAACTCATCTGAGCTTTGGTCATCTCGTGGTAAAGATCAATCAACTGCTGGATAAATTGAGGATCCTGCTTGATAGCACCATAAACACGTAAATCCTTGGGATCAAGTTCGACCAGGCATTTGTAAAAGGCCATCCCAAGACCGATGTCATCTAGACTAGTCTTGGCAGGCAAGTCATTCAAGACCAGGTAACGAGCCATCTGCGCAAAGCGCGTGACGGTAATCGCAAAAGAAGCCTGCTGGGACAAGCATTCCAGCACGGCACGTTCCTTTTCAAAAGAAAGAGAGTTGGGGGCGATGTAGAAGACCCGCTTGCCAGCAGCAACTAGCTCCTCCGCCTCTCTGGTTAGAATTTCTGTCAAAGAAGTCCGAATATCAGTATAAAGTAATTTCATCTCAGCCTCGTTGGAATTTTTCATTACCTTTTATTATACCATGATTAGCCTCGTAAATCTGTTAAAATATTTAGGACATCCTTTCTTTTCTTCATCATCTACTAAATCTTAAATACTTAGCTTTACTTGTATTAGATAGAATAAATCTGGCTACTGAAAATCACATAATAAAAAAGGCTCTATAATATTTGTAGTGGGTAAATCCCCTATAGATATTATGGAGCCTATTTTGTTGTAGAAAAAAAGTCCCATAAGATCTATAATGAAAAGCGACAAAACCATCATTAGAAAGAATCCTATGGAACAATTATATTTTATCACAAAACTTCTTGATATCAAAGACCCAAATATCCAAATTATAGATATCGTTAATAGGGATACTCACAAAGAAATCTTCGCTAAACTGGACTATGACGCCCCGTCTTGCCCTGAGTACAGAAGTCAAATGAAGAAATATGACTTTCAAAAACCATCTAAGCTCCCTTACCTCGAAACAACTGGTATACCTACTAGAATTCTCCTTAGAAAACACCGTTTTAACTGCTATCAGTGCTCAAAAATGATGGTTGCTGAGACTCCTCTAGTAAAGAAAAATCATCAAATCCCTCGTATCATCAACCAAAAAATTGCTCAGAAGCTGATTGAAAAAACTTCTATGACCGATATTGCTCATCAGCTTGGCATTTCAACTTCAACTGTCATTCGAAAGCTCAATGACTTTCACTTTAAGCATGATTTTTCTCGGCTTCCAAAGACTATGTCTTGGGATGAGTACTCCTTTACCAAGGGATAGATGAGTTTCATTGCGCAAGATTTTGACAATATCAATATCATCACTGTTCTTGAGGGACGAACACAAGCTATTATTCGAAGTCGCTTTCTTCGCTACGATAGAGCCGTTCCTTGTCAGGTGAAAATCATTACTATGGATATGTTTAGCCCTTACTATGACTTAGCTAAACAGCTTCGCTTTCGAATTTCTAGGCTCAGGCTGAAACAGTCTCCCAGACTGTTTCACTCCCATGTGCTAAAATCGTTCTAGATTGCTTCCACATTGTACAACATCTCAGCCGTGCTATGAGTCGTTTGCGTGTCCAAATCATGAATCAGTTTGAACGAAAATCTCATGAATACAAGCCTATCAAACGCTACTGGAAACTCATCCAACAGGATAGTCGTAAACTCAGCGATAAACGTTTTTATCGCCCTACTTTTCGCATGCACTTGACGAATAAAGAGATTTTAGACAAGCTTTTGAGCTATTCACAAGACTTGAAACATCACTATCAGCTCTATCAGCTCTTGCTTTTTCACTTCCAGAATAAGGAACCAGAGAAATTTTTCGGGCTTATTGAAGACAATCTTAAGCAGGTTCATCCTATTTTTCAGACTGTCTTTAAAACCTTCCTCAAAGATAAAGAAAAGATTGTCAACGCCCTTCAACTACACTATTCTAATGCCAAACTGGAAGCAACCAATAATCTCATCAAACTTATCAAGCGCAATGCCTTTGGTTTTCGGAACTTTGAAAACTTCAAAAAACGGATTTTCATCGCTCTGAATATCAAAAAAGAAAGGACGAAATTTGTCCTTTCTCGAGCTTAGCTTTTCATCAACCCACTACAGTTGACAAAGAGCCATAAAAAAAGCCTCGGTAACAAGGCTTTGAGTTTTATGATTGTTTCTTAGGTACGGAATACACTTCAATGTGTTGTCCTAGTACCTTGATGTCGACTGGTAGATTATCTGATTTATCGCCATCAACATCCGACTCTAATTCGATATCAGAAGAAATTTTAATAGTACGTGCCTTTATATATTCAATATTTTCATTCTCTACAAGATCTCCTTTTAACAAATCCGGAATCAAAGATAATTTAGAGAATATAGAAGCATCTTTCAAAATTAGAATATTTGCATATCCATCCTTGTTTTCTTCAAAGATTTTTTTATCTGCAAAATAATTTGTTAGAAGTACTAAAACATGACTTGCTTCCCCAAGGTAATTTCCATTTTCGGTTTCAACTTTAATGTTAAAGACTTGATCTGTCATGACAGACTTCATGGTATTAACTGCATAAGCCAAGATACCAAATTTCGTTTTATCTTCAATTTCAACATTATGAATGGCTTCAGGGAGAGACCCGATACTAAAGATATATCCAAAATAGTGACCATTTGCTTTTCCGATATCAATCTTATCAGTTAAATTGAAATCCAGATCTTCAATAGCTCCGTCAATATCTTGATTGATTTCTAAAAGTTTTGTAATCAGGTTACCAGTACCACCTGGTATAATTCCCAGTTTAGGAATATAGTCCCTTTCAGCAATCCCTGAAATAACTTCATTGACTGTACCATCTCCACCAAAAACTAGAATTGATTCATATCTTTCTCTAGCAGCTTCTTCTGCGAAATTTGTAGCATCTTTAGCTTTTTGAGTAATTTTAGTTTCCACATCATCAAAATACTCTCTTGCTTTATTCTCCAGCTTCTCTTTGTAATCTAAAGCTTTTTCTCCTCCAGAAGTTGGATTGATAATTAGCATTATTTTTTTCACTCTGTATTTTCTCCTTAAAATTGAAATAGAAAGGTTATTCTCGATGAAAATCAAAGCGTAAACTAGGGAACTAGCCGTAGGCTACTCACGATACTGTTTTGAGTCTGTATATTAGCCTGATGTAGTTTAAAAAGATTTTCTAATAGTATTAACCTGATGACACATGATATTTGCGTATATTGCTATTATACAATGAAATATTAAAAAATAGAAATAAATTGCTTTTAATATCGGTTTTTATCTCATATTAAAAAATGATCTATTTTTTACTAGTAGGTTATTCTTAATCATACAAACTAGTCTCTCTCCTCCACACGATGGAATATAGTTTGTAGATATAATTGCTATTTTCTAGTTCCGGATAAAGATAAAACTCACTTGAAAGAAGATTTTCCCCATATATAAGTCAGTCTTTGTCTGACTAGCTACTAGCAGATAGATGAGTTAATGTTCATTATCTATTTATTAAGATGAAAATACTTCAAAAGTCAGTTCAGCTAAGGATGGAAAAAACTCAATTTTAGGAAAAGCTGAAGTATCTAGTATTACAATAAAAGGCATCTTATCAAGTGTTTTTGATACCTGATAAGATGCACTTTTCTGATTTTAAAGATTTTGCCAGTTTTATTATCATTTAAGATAAGACGCTTCCATCATGTTTTGCATCATCATCAACAAACTGTTCTTTTACTAAATCCTTGATATCACTTTTGATACTTTTAGTATCTATAATAGAATCTTCACCAAGTTGGTGAAATGTCGCTTTATCTCTAATAGTATATTCTTGATCATCGTCATATTTTTTGGTTATCAATCGAATCATCTTTCGTCTTAAAGATTTTTCCCCTTTGATGTTTCCTCTTTCTTTTATCCATGCCACTGCTAAAATGACCAGCATTAGACAACCGACATAACCTAAAAGAGGATACATAATGGAGACTAATTCTTTAAACCCCATAAAAGATAAACCATATCCTATAGCGACCGTAGCGATTAGAATAGGGTAAAAGCGCTTAGGTTTGTTTGAAGAGAAACGTTTTGCCAAGGCATAAAATAAACTGAAAGCTGTATTAAAAATAAGTCCAAAAATAATTAGAGCATACAGCAAAGAAAATAGAGGATGAATTTGCTCCGCAATTGTTAACATAGGAATATCAACAGTTGAAACAAGTTTTATATTGGCGTATAAAATACCAGTTGCTACGGTAATAATCAAACTAACTACAAGTCCACCTAAGAGACCACTTTTTTCCGCAACACCAATTCTCATGACAGAACCTCCTAAGACAAATGCCATGGATACACCAGTCATAACAGTTAGTGCGAAATAATTTAGTAAAGAAACCCAGACATTGGGCATCGGAGAAGAAAGTGTAGCTGTGATTGCTTCTAATTCTTCAAAATCAAAACTTTTCCCTACGAACGTATGGACTGCCATAATGATAATCATGACAAAAACCAAAGGAGTAAATATCCCAAGAACGCTGGTAATCTTTTCAAAATTAAGAAAACTGACAATAATGACCAAGATAGCACAAATCAATCCTCCCAACCAAAATGGCAAACCAAATTGTTGGTTAAGGTTTGAACCAGCCCCAGCAATCATAACAAAACCAATTACAAAGCAGGAAACAATTAAAGCAAAATCAAGAATCTTATTAGTAATAGGCCCGGCAATTTGGGAAAGAACTTCAAAATGATCATTTGAACGGAAATAGCTTCCTAAGGTAATGATAATTTTACCAAAAATAATACTTATGATTCCAAGAACAATCGTTCCAATGATACCCCATTTACCAAAACTAACAAAGTATTGCATTAAATCTTGGCCTGAAGATAGTCCAGCACCAATAACAACACCGACATAAGCTAATGCTATATTTAAAATACGTTTTAACACTATTTTCTCCTAACCGTTATCACTACAATAAATGACTGTCTATTTAGTATACTATTTTCTTATATTATTGTCAAAAATATAGGTATTAGAACCCTGTACATAGAAATATTTCTGCACGATATAGCAAGATAACACAAGGACTAGTCAGCTACTAATTAAAATTCTATGGTAATCAGTTGTTTGCTGCTCTTACGCCAGACAAATATCACAAAATAGTAAACTTATAAAGGATAAAATTCTTGAGAAAAAGACCATCCTACTCTTCAAGGTAAAGAATAGAATGGTTTAATAAATATTTGTTTTGGAGCGATATCTAAAAATTGAAACCAGACAATCTATCAAGAAGAACAGTTCTATTAGATAAGCAAAGATACTTCCACTTATGTTTTGTTGAATCAGTACTAACATAACAAATAAAATCAAGATAAATCCTGTAATGACAGTCTGTTTGGCATTTTCTATTTATAGTCGACAGATTTACCAGCCAATGATAATATTAGCTATTCCTAGCATGATCGCCCATGTTCCAATGTAGTAAGGAATATCTCTAGCTAGGCCTTCAAAACTAACATAGACCAACCAGATGGACAGAAGAATAGGGAAAAGTGACTGTGCAAGAGTTCAAACACTTCTTGTCTTACTCAAATATGATAGAAAATCTTTTCCACCTATAAGGATAAAATAGACAGATAAGAGCTCTGAAAAGAAAAGTAATCCTAGATTTTTACGGAAAAAGAAAAGAGACAAATCAAGAGTGAGACAAAAGTTCTTAATAAATGAAACCTATTCCATTTTTACAACATACCAACCTCCTAAAAAACTAAAGAATACAAGGTGATATAAAATAGGGAGCCACCAGCAACCGAAAGTAACATATTCTTTTTTCACTTATGCAAGAAGATAACAACTAAAATAGCTAGCAACTTTGGAAGAAGATCACTAGTATTCGTGAAACTCGTATCTTTGAGACTAAAGACGACCATTAATCCAAAAATAGCTGGAGTGAGAACTTTCCCAAGGTAGAGAATATAAGCTGGCGTTTTCTCTTTGGATGAAAAAAAAATAAACGGGACAAGGCGTGTGATAACAGTTCCCAGTATGACCATAGCAATTGCTATAATTTGTTGATCAAACGTCATTTTATACATTTACCTCCAATTCCTTTCGAAGTACTGTAACTATCAGGATATCTATATTACGGAGTACGAGCGCTTGTCAGATGAAATCAGCATATACGGACTGACCTTACCATGTATATGGATTTTGTAAAACGTGTTGCAGATAGCAAATCACAGTCCAATCTTAGTCAGCCTGTGAAAGAGGCCCTTGACCATATTCAAAGTCATACTAATATAATATCCCATTGTCTGTTCAAATGATCGCAAATCACATTGGTTTTAGTTACTCCTTCTTTGGTAAGCAATTCAAATCTGAAACCAAAAAGACCATTAACGAAGTTATCATAGAAGCCAAAATTGAAGAGGCTAAAGAGTTGTTAGTCCACACATATAAATCCATTAGCCACATCAGTAGCTATCTAGCTTTCTCAAGCCAATCTTATTTTCAAAATCAATTCAAAAAAATAAGTGGCTACACACCACTCCGATATCGAAAAGAAAATGCTGGAAAGTTCCGACATTGTTTTAGTAAGCTAACTTCCTGAAAATAGGAGTAACCACACATTCCAGAAAGCAGTGATATTGATGAAAATATGAACTAGTATTGGATAGTAGAGATTTTTAGTCATGCGATACAATAGAGCCAAAATAAGCCCTCCGCTAACATAAATGAAAAAAGCAAGAGGAGTTAAAGCAAAATTGATATGAATATAACCGAAAATAATAGCAGAAAGCAAGACATCTCCGTACCAAGGCGAGTTTTTGAAAAAGGTTGTCATTAGCACACCGCGATAAATCAATTCCTCAGTAATAGGACCGATGAAGCAAGCTATGAGCAAGAAATAGGGTAATTCCTGTCTCCCTATCATTTCTATCGTTTCATTCAAAGAAATTTGATTTGAAGACGAGGGTATGAAATAAGACAAGAAGAAGTCCGACATATACAAAATGATGTAGCCCAGTAAAAGGTAGATAAAGTACCTCAGCTGCCACTTGAAATGAAAAGTTTTCTTTCCTGCAAAAACTAGTAGATAGATGACCGCTAATAAAAGAACTACACTTTCCAGCAAAAGTAGAATCTGAAAAAACTCACGACTTGCTGGTAGATAGGACTTTGCGAGATGATTGAAAAGCGTCCAAAACCAAGTTGATTTGTAAAAAATTAAGGACAATGCTAGTAAAATCTGAATAATCCGTTTTTTCATCTTAAATCCTCTGTTTTTCTTGACTAGCTTATTGAATATAATAATTTACTTAACTGTATAACAAGTTTAGTATAGCATATATTGGCGAAATATCTTTTTCAAGTCATGAATTGTTATCAAAACATCCTAAACTGTAAAATCAATTACCCTCTCCCCTTTTACCATCATCTTCTCTAACAAAGGAAGACCTATGATTAAGTTACTAACCTTGGATGTAGATTGATTTCTCCTAAATGAAGCCAGAGCCCAAAAAAATCAGGTGATTTATTTAGCCTGAACCTTACGGAGCAAGATAAATAAAAGCCAGTATTGCTACTGACTCTTACATCATTTTAATTTAACAGGATAAATTTATGCTTCTGATTTCGTCATAACTGACTCACTACCTTTTTAACAAAGCAAGTAATTTTTCTGCTTTTGCCATGATACCATTATTATCCATGGTTTGGAGACTCAGATTATTTCGTAAACCAGCTAGGCTCTCTGTCACATTGTTTTTCAAGCTAGCATCCGTTACTGCATCAAGTAGATCTTCTACTTCTTTAAGCTTGGCTTCTACTTTTTCAGTCTCTACTTGAGGGACTTCAGATTCGTCTGTTGTATCATTAGCTACTCCCTCTGTCTCGTCTTCATCAGTGCTTGGTTTATAAAGATTATCTACTGAAGGGTTTAAACCTGCGTGATTCTCTTTTTCATCAGATTCAGGGCGAGTTGGCTCACTTACTTCATCATGTTCCTTATCTTCATCAGGTTTACTGTCTTCTGCTTTATTTTTACGAACATGGTCACTTGCGTTTCCCCAACCATTATCTGAGTGAGGACGTTCATTTGGATGTTCAACATAATATTTTACAGTCGCAAATAAATCTTCTAAGGTATAACCCTCAGGTGCCTTATAGAGTCCTTCGTCAAACCATGCAAACTTAAGATTATGATAGTGATCAAAGTGAGGAATTATAAAGTAACCATTCTGTACAGCTACAGTATACTGTAAATGATTTGGTATTTTTTCTAATGGTACCTTGTTCTCAGCTGTTACGCGGTTATAGATAGCTTCTGTCCCTGTTGCCTCTGGTTTTGCTTCAGTAGAATTTGGAGCTTGTAAGCCTTTTTCTTTAGCATAAGCCTGAGCTGCTGCCCTTTCAGCTTCAGATAAGCTGTCTTTTTTAATCCAGTGGCTATGGTTCAAGTGTGGAGTGACGTAGGCATTTCCTGCATCACTTTCAATATCATGTTCGTCAAAAATGTAGCCATCTGAGGTTGTATATTTACCTGCTAATTTCGCTAATTTAATTTCATCGTTTGTATAGGCAATTTGAGCATTTGGTTTGCCAAGGCGTTCTGGGTGGGTAATCGGTGCTAGAAATGCCAATAAATCATCTACCAATTTTACTTTATTATTAGAAGATTCATTATTCAAGCGTTCTGCTAATTTGTCTAAGGCTTGGAAATCAACAGCACGCCCCTTATTTTCAGACAAGGCTTTATGAGCCTGGGTTAACAGATTATAAGCTTTATCATAAAATTCTTTGTCACGAGAAGAGACGTTTTCTTTCTTCGCAACTAGAGCATGTGTCTCTTGAGTTTTCTTAGACAAGAGATTTTCAATAGCATCAATCTTATCCTTAGCCAAGTCTTTAGCAAAAACATAGTGACTGACACCAGCAATTTCCACAACATATCCTTTTCCAACTTTTCTAACAACCTGTTCTACTGCAAAATTAGTTTGTTTTTTCTCAGTTGACGGTTGAGCTTGCGGTTTTGGTGCTGGTTTCAAATAATGCATTCCTGGCACGACTGCACCATTTTGCCCTTTTAACAGAATCATTCTTGCAATCTTCTGCTCTAAATCAGACATTTGTGAATAAGGGATAAAGTGATAATGATTTCCGTGAGGCACAGCAACACCATTTGCTGTACGATCTGTTATTTGTGCTGGGTCGAATACCAAGCCATCCGATTCCACATGTCGTTCTGACAAAGGTTTGGCATACAATTCACGTAAAAGGCTTGAAATATCTTCCCCTTGATTCTGATGATAAGTTGGAGTGACAGTTAGATTGTGGTTCTCTGACAAGCTTGGTTGAGCTGGATTTGCATTATGACTAAAACTTGAAGAAGGACGAGACCCCTGCTTCCCATTCCAATAGGCTTGGGCAGCAGCCAATTCTCCTGCAGACAAAGCGCCTTTTGGTATATAGTGGAAATGGTTGCCATGCGGTACAATAAAAGCGTCTCCTGTATCTTCAATCACATCTGACGGACTAAAGACATACCCATCATCCGTTGTATAGGCGCCTCCAGTTGCTCTATTCGGTGCCGGCGTATTGAGATTAAAGTTTGGTTTAATGGTTGAACTTAGTTTATCTGTACTGCTTGGTTTCGTATTATCAGAATGCTTTTGAACTGGCTGACCTCCAATTGGTAGATTTCGAGCCAATTTTTCTTCCAAAGCAGACATTTGTGAATAAGGAATGAAATGGAAATGATCCCCATGAGGAACTGCCACACCATTTGCAGTACGTTTTGTAATCTGTGCTGGGTCAAATACTAATCCATCAGACTCCACATGACGTTGGCTAAGTGGCAAAGCGTACAATTCTTGAAGGAGACTAGCTAAGTCCTCACTTTGACTTTCAGAATCTGTTGCAGGATTTTGAGGTGTCTCAGATTGACTCGTTCTCACACTAGATCTTGTTTCTCCCCTACTTGAACGGTATTCAACCGTACTTAATTGACCGCCTTTTCCAGATAAGAAGGCTTGGGCGGCAGCTAATTCACTGGCAGACAAATCACTCTTAGGAATATAGTGGAAGTGATTGCCATGAGGAACGATATAGGCATCACCCGTATCTTCTATAATATCAGAGGCATTAAAGATATAACCATCATCCGTTGTATAGCGTCCTTGGGCTCTGGCTGCAGCAACAGCATTATCTGTGCTTGAATTATGATTATGACTGTGTTCTTGCTTCTGACGTTTAATCTCTTCTTTTGTCCGAATATTGTCCGCATGGGCCGCATCTTTAAGGTAAACATAGTATTTCCCGTTTACCTTAATCACATAACCACCCTTGATTTCATTGACAATGTCTGAATCCTTCAACTGATAATTCGGATCTTTCATGAGAAGTTCTTCACTGATGATGGCATCATAAGGAACCTTACCATTATAGTAATGATAATGGTCTCCATGAGAGGTCACATAACCTTGATCCGTAATCTTGATAACAATTTGTTCGGCGTTGATTCCCTCTCTCTTACTGACTTCATCTGGTGTCAAATTTTCTGCCTTTTGACCAGCCTGATCACCGTCTATATAAGCAACTCGATTAGACTCTTTCTTAGCCTGACCAGCTTGGTAACGACCAAGTTCATAGGAACAAACACTTAGGGCAAGAACTGCCACTGAACCTGCTACATATTTTTTATTGATTTTCATTCTTTCCTCACTTTAATTCTTCTGCTAAAACACTTATATTTTCTTCAAGATTTTCTAAATAAGTCTTGTCATTTTGTGGGTCTGCCTCTAAAGGATTCAGAGTTTTAAGACCCACACCTGTTGATTTGACAAGAGTTTCAGCTACTTTTGAAGAAGCATTACTTTCTGTAAAAATCGTTTTAACCTTATAGGTCTTAACAAATTCCTGAATTTCTGTTAGTTGTCTTGGACTTGGTTCTTGTTCAGGAGAGATACCTGCAATACCAAGTTGATTAAGTCCAAATCGCTTCGCTAAATAAGAAAAGGCTGTATGTTGTGTTACAAAGGTTTTCTGAGTCGCTTTTTCAAATTTAGGCTGGAATTTCTTAGTTAGTTCTTGAGCTTTTTTGATAAAGGCTTGCGCATTTTTCTGGTAAGTTTCTTTATGCCCACTATCCACCTCTGAAAGTTTATCAGCGATAATTTGCGCTTCTTCACCAGCTTTTTCAGGATCTAGCCAAGTGTGAGGGTCATAGAGCGTTTTTTCATCAACTCCATCCCCTGCTTCCACATCCTCTAGTCCAGGGACACGTTCCAAGGTCATTCCCTCAGAAGCCTCTAAGACCTTCACTTTGGATTTTTTTAGATTGGGATCTAAACTTCCTGCCCAAGATTCGAGCGTATGTGAATGGTAAACAAAGACGTCTGCATCATAGATGGCCGCGATGTCATTTGCCGAAGGTTCAAAGGAGTGAATTCCACTACTTGATTGAATCATTCGAACATCATTCAAGTCACCTGACACTTCCTTAACCATAGCGTAGATAGGATAAAAACTGGTCACAATCTTCATCCCTTTACCTGTCTGACTTTCCTTTTGACCACAGGCTCCTAGCAATAAAAGAAAAACACTTAACAAGACTAAAAATAAATTTTGTTTCTTCATGAACAACTCCTTAACCATTTAATTAACTAGTAAACATTCTACTCCTAAAAATTTAATCTGTCAAGCTATTTTAAGAAAAAAATTGAAATTTCTTTCACATATAAAAATCTGCTGAGTTTCAACAACTCAACAGATTCTCACTTTATATACTCAATGAAAATCAAAGAGCAAATTAGGAAGCTAGCCGCAGGCTGCTCAAAACACGGTTTTGAGGTTGCAGATAGAACTGACGAAGTCAGCTCAAAACATGGTTTTGAGGTTGTAGATAGAACTGACGAAGTCAGCTCAAAACACTGTTTTGAGGTTGTAGATAGAACTGACGAAGTCAGTCACATATATACGGCAAGGCGAAGCTGACGTGGTTTGAAGAGATTTTCGAAGAGTATTATTCTTCTATGGTAGAATGCTTATAACCATAAGTGAAGTAAATGATACTTCCTATCAACAATGCAACTAGGAAAGCAATCCAAGTTTCCATATTATACTGCAACATAAATGATAAACAAATGATGATTGATAAAATCGGTAATAAGGGTACCAATGGTGTTTTAAATTCTCCAGCATTGGGCATTCCTTTTTCTTTCCGTAAGCGAATCAGACCATAAGCCAGCATGATTAAGTAGGCCAAGGTACAAATATTTAAGAAGGCTGCGATACTAGCAAGAGGGAACATTCCTGCTGCTACTGCTGAAGCTAGACCGGTCAAGATAGTAGCATTTTTTGGTACCTTGCTTGTTTTGGTCAGTTCTTTAAAGGCAGCAGGCATCAAGCCGTCACGCGCTAAACTGTAAATCATACGAGATAGGGCATAAGTCATCGAGATACAAACCGTAATCAAGGTCAAGATAGCCACCAATGACACATAATTAGCTGCCCAACTAATCCCAACGCTGCGAAGGGCAAAGGCAACGGCATCGTCGACATTTAGATGACTATAGTGAACCACACCAGTCAAGACAAGCGTCACCAAGGCATAAAGAATGGTTACGATAGAAAGCGATAAGACAATCCCTCTAGGAATATTTTTTTGAGGAGTCTTGACTTCATCTACAGCCATAGAAATAGATTCAAATCCCAAAAAACCGAAGAACATCAAGGACGCACCAGCCATAATACCAGTACTAGCACCATAGATTTGTCCAAAACCATAAGGAGCAAAATTGCTCCAATTATCAAGTTTAATATGCCAAATTCCTACTAAAACAAAGAGAGCTAAAGCGGAAAATTTCAGAATCACTAGAATAGAATTAAAGCGTAAGGCTGCTTTAGCATTAAGTAAAACAAGCGAGGTCACCAATACCAAGACAAGAATAGGCAATAAATCAACAAATGTTCCTGCTTGAGGATTAAAGGTACCATTTAAAGCCTGAGGAAGGGCTATCCCGTATTGAGAGAGCAAGCCTTTAAAGTAAGCTGCCCAACCCGAAGCTACGCCTGATATGGCTGTCATGAACTCCATCATGGTTAACCAACCAGCCAACCAGGCTGGGAATTCTCCTAAAATAGCATAGAGATAACTGTAGGCACCACCTGTAGCAGGTACTCGCGAAGCAAATTCTGCAAAAAAGAGGGCTGATAATCCCACACACAAGGCAGAAATCACGATTGAAATCACTAGGGCTGGACCCGCTAGAGTTGCAGCTGCAGTACCTGTAATTGTAAAGACACCTGTCCCTACCATGGCTCCAATACCCAGCAAAATCAAATCCCATAACTTCAAATGCCTATGCATCTCCGTTTTATCTAAACTAACATTTTTTGTTCTAAATATATTCATCTTTGACTCCAAAATAAAATGATGATTCTATTTTACCATAAATATAGGAGATTTGTGAATATTTATAAAACATTTTTCTGAAAAAATCTGACTACCTTTTTGTAATAGCTTATACTCAATGAAAATCAAAGAGCAAACTAGGAAACTAGCCACAGGCTGTACTTGAGTACGG
>NZ_VMMJ01000021.1:0-25690 GCF_013277145.1 Streptococcus sp. 3705
TTGGTTGGGCTAATGCCCGGATGTCTGAGAATCATCCTTTTCCTCCTTTTATTATACCACAGTTTTAAATCTAAGTTTGCTAGATTCACTGCTACTATCTATTTATTCGGAAAAAGTTTGAAAAATACTTGCTCTGGCTCTTTCCAATGGTATTTTTTGGTGCTTTCCTTTATAATGGGTGTATGGATAAGAAAAAATTATTATTGATTGATGGGTCTTCTGTTGCTTTTCGGGCGTTTTTTGCGCTCTATCAACAGTTGGACCGTTTTAAGAATGCGGCTGGTTTGCATACCAATGCGATTTATGGCTTTCAGTTGATGTTGAGCCATTTGTTGGAACGGGTTGAGCCGAGTCATATTTTGGTGGCTTTTGATGCGGGAAAGACGACCTTCCGTACAGAGATGTATGCGGACTATAAGGGTGGTCGGGCTAAGACTCCTGATGAGTTTCGTGAGCAATTTCCTTTCATTCGTGAGTTGTTGGATCATATGGGAATTCGTCACTATGAGTTGGCTCAGTATGAGGCGGATGACATTATTGGGACACTAGATAAATTAGCTGAACAAGATGGTTTTGATATTACCATTGTCAGTGGGGACAAGGACTTGATTCAGCTGACGGATGAGCATACGGTGGTTGAAATTTCCAAAAAAGGTGTGGCTGAGTTTGAGGCCTTTACGCCAGAATATCTTATGGAAAAGATGGGCATTACACCGACTCAGTTTATCGATCTTAAGGCGCTTATGGGAGATAAGTCGGATAATATTCCTGGGGTGACCAAAATCGGTGAAAAGACGGGTATCAAGCTCTTGCTGGAGCATGGTTCGCTTGAGGGTATTTATGAAAATATCGATGGGATGAAGACTTCTAAGATGAAGGAAAATCTCATCAATGATAAGGAACAGGCCTTTTTGTCGAAAACACTGGCGACCATTGATACCAAGGCACCGATTGAGATTGGTTTGGAGGATTTGGTCTATAGTGGTCCAGATGTTGAAAATCTCGGGAAATTCTACGATGAGATGGGCTTCAAACAGCTCAAGCAGGCTTTAAATGTGTCGTCAGCTGATGTGGCTGAGAGTTTGGACTTTACTATTGTTGACCAAATCAGTCAAGATATGCTGACTGAAGAGTCTATCTTCCATTTTGAGCTTTTTGGTGAGAATTACCATACGGATGATTTGGTTGGTTTTGCTTGGTCTTGTGGAGATAAGCTCTATGCCACAGACAAGCTTGAGCTTTTGCAAGAGCCTATTTTTAAGGATTTTCTAGAAAAAACACCTCTGAGAGTTTATGACTTTAAGAAGGCTAAAGTTCTCTTGAATCGTTTGGGTATTGATTTGCAGGCACCTGCTTTTGACAGCCGTTTGGCTAAATATCTCCTTTCGACTGTGGAGGACAATGAAATTGCGACCATCGCTAGTCTTTATGGTCAGACTTATTTGGTTGATGATGAGACTTTCTATGGTAAGGGAGTCAAGAAGGTCATTCCTGGACGCGAGAAATTCTTGGAACATTTGGCTCGTAAGCTTGCTGTGTTGGTCGAAACAGAGCCTGTTTTGCTTGAAAAACTTAGCGAAAATGGGCAGTTAGAGCTTCTTTATGATATAGAGCAACCTCTGGCCTTTGTCCTTGCCAAGATGGAAATCGCTGGGATTAAGGTTAAAAAAGAAACCTTGCTTGAGATGCAGGCTGAAAATGAGCTTGTCATTGAAAAACTAACTCAGGAGATTTACGAACTGGCTGGTGAGGAGTTTAATATCAACTCGCCTAAGCAGTTGGGCGTACTTCTCTTTGAAAAATTGGGACTTCCTCTAGAATACACTAAGAAAACCAAAACTGGATACTCGACAGCGGTGGATGTGTTGGAGCGTCTAGCTCCTATTGCGCCAATTGTTAAGAAAATTCTTGACTACCGTCAGATTGCTAAGATTCAATCTACCTATGTAATTGGCTTGCAGGACTGGATTTTGGCTGATGGAAAGATCCACACGCGCTATGTGCAGGATTTGACTCAGACTGGGCGTCTGTCTAGTGTGGATCCAAACTTGCAAAATATTCCTGTGCGTTTGGAACAGGGGCGTCTCATTCGTAAGGCTTTTGTGCCAGAGTGGGAGGATAGTGTCCTTCTCAGCTCGGACTATTCACAGATTGAATTACGCGTTTTGGCGCATATTTCTAAGGATGAGCACTTGATTAAGGCTTTCCAAGAGGGGGCAGATATCCATACTTCGACAGCCATGCGGGTCTTTGGCATTGAGCGTCCTGAGGATGTGACTGCAAACGACCGTCGCAATGCCAAGGCAGTTAACTTTGGAGTGGTTTACGGGATTTCAGATTTTGGTTTGTCTAATAATCTGGGTATTAGTCGTAAGGAAGCCAAAGACTACATTGACACCTACTTTGAACGCTTCCCAGGTATTAAAAACTATATGGATGAAGTGGTGCGTGAGGCGCGTGATAAGGGCTATGTAGAGACCCTCTTCAAGCGTCGCCGTGAGTTGCCAGATATCAATTCGCGAAACTTTAATATTCGTGGTTTTGCAGAGCGGACAGCTATCAACTCTCCTATCCAGGGTTCGGCAGCAGATATTCTCAAGATTGCTATGATCCAGCTGGATAAAGCCTTGGTTGCAGGTGGTTATCAGACTAAGATGCTGTTACAAGTGCACGATGAAATCGTCCTTGAAGTGCCTAAATCTGAATTGGTAGAGATGAAAAAATTGGTGAAACAAACCATGGAAGAAGCCATTCAACTCAGTGTTCCTCTTATCGCAGATGAGAATGAAGGGGCAACCTGGTACGAGGCTAAATAAAAAGGGGGCTAGTCCTCCTTTTTTGTAGTAGAATTCTGCAAGCCTTTTCAAATTGTGCTATACTGATGAAAAAGGAGGATTTCTATGAGTCAAGAATTTATCAATCCAAGTGATGGCGTGATTCGTCAGTATCTAACAGCGAGTAAAACCCTTGCTGTGGTGGGCTTGTCAGACCGTGAAGAAACAACTAGCAATCGAGTGACCAAGGAAATGCAGGCTCGGGGTTATAAAATCATCCCAGTCAATCCCAAGGCGGCAGGTGGTGAAATCTTGGGTGAGAAGGCTTATGCTAGCCTAGCGGAGATTCCTTTTCCTGTAGATATTGTCAATGTTTACCGTCGCAGTGAGTTTTTGCCAGATGTGGCGCGTGATTTTCTCAAGGCTGATGCCAAGATTTTTTGGGCACAGCTAGGACTTGAAAGTCTAGAAGCGGAAGAGATTTTGCGTGCTGGTGGATGCGATGACATTGTGATGAATCGCTGCATCAAGAGAGAACATACTCGCTTAATTGAGGAAGCATAAGAAAAGGTAGCTGGTGGGCTACCTTTTGTGTTATACTCAATGAAAGTCAAAGAGCAAACTAGCCGCAGGCTGCTCAAAACACTGTTTTGAGGTTGTAGATAAGACTGACGAAGTCAGTCACATATATACGGCAAGGCGACGTTGACGTGGTTTGAAGAGATTTTCGAAGAGTATTAGAAAATGCCGATAAGGGTCTGCATACCAAGACTGGTGAGGATGATGGCAATCCAACAGATGGCTCCGAGAACAATGGATTTTCCACTGGATTTGACCATAGCTAGCAGATTGGTTTTGAGTCCGATAGCACTCATGGCCATGATAATGAGGAATTTGGAGAGTTGTTTGAGAGGGGTAAAGAAACTACTAGACACACCGAGAGAGGTCAGAAGGGTGGTTAGGAGCGATGCAAGGATGAAGTAAAGGATAAAAAGAGGGAAGACTTTTTTCAGTTGTAATCCTTGCTTATTTTTTTGTTCACGACTTTGCCAGTAGGAGAGAAAGAGAGTGATGGGGATGATAGCCAGAGTACGTGTGAGTTTGACAATGGTTGCGGATTCGAGGGTATTGGTCTGGTAGAGACTGTCCCAGGCGCTGGCGGTAGCCGTTACAGAGGAAGTATCGTTGACCGCAGTTCCTGCAAAGAGGGCGAAGCCGTCATTGGATAGATGAAGCCAGGTACCTAGAGTTGGAAAGATGAGTGCAGCCAAGACATTGAAGAAAAAGATCACGGAGATGGCTTGGGCTACTTCCTTTTCCTTAGCGTGGATAACAGGCGCTGTCGCCGCAATGGCAGAACCCCCACAGATAGAAGAACCTACTCCAATCAAGGTAGCCAGTTTTGTGTCCAGTGTAAAGAAGCGCTGGAAGAGGTAGGCAACAATCAAGGCTATTGAAATGGTGGACAGGATGACAGGGAGTGAAGATTGCCCAACTGCGAAGACTTGCGAGATATTGAGACCAAAACCAAGCAAGATAACGGCATACTGGAGCAATTTTTTAGAACTAAAGGTCAATCCCGCATCCAGTTGTTTATAGGGCGAGAGAAAGGGATGTAGGAGCATGCCTATGAAAATGGCAAACACGGGTGCGCCAATAACAGGGAAGAATCCTCCTAAGTACCAAGATACGATAGAAATGAGAAGGCAGGCCAAGATACCTGCTTCATTTTTTGATAGAAATGACATAAGAACCTCCAAATAGAATCTGTTACCATTATAGACCTGTTAACAGGAAAAGTAAAATAGAAAGTGGAAAGCTATTCTCTAATGTATTTTTGCGGTCGGGGGGCTTTTGTAGTATAATAGAGATACGTTTTGAAAGTAGGAGGTATCTATGGATTTAACTAAGCGCTTTAATAAACAGTTAGATAAGATTCAAGTTTCGTTGATTCGTCAGTTTGACCAGGCTATTTCGGAGATTCCTGGGGTCTTGCGTTTGACCTTGGGGGAACCTGATTTTACAACGCCAGATCATGTCAAGGAGGCGGCTAAGCGAGCGATTGATCAGAACCAATCCTACTATACAGGGATGAGTGGCCTGCTGACTCTACGTCAGGCAGCCAGTGACTTTGTTAAGGAAAAGTACCAACTGGACTATGCTCCTGAAAATGAAATCTTGGTTACAATTGGGGCGACAGAGGCCTTATCTGCTACTTTGACAGCTATTTTGGAAGAGGGAGACAAGGTGCTCTTGCCAGCTCCTGCTTATCCGGGTTATGAACCGATTGTCAATCTAGTTGGGGCAGAGGTTGTCGAGATTGATACAACTGAAAATGGGTTTGTCTTGACTCCTGAAATGTTGGAGAAGGCCATTTTGGAGCAAGGTGACAAGCTCAAGGCGGTTATTCTCAACTATCCAGCTAATCCGACAGGAATTACCTATAGTCGGGAGCAGTTGGAAGCCTTGGCAGATGTTTTACGCAAGTACGAGATTTTCGTTGTCTGTGATGAGGTCTACTCAGAATTGACCTATACAGGGGAAGCCCATGTATCTCTAGGAACGATGTTGAGAGACCAGGCTATCATTATCAATGGTTTGTCGAAATCGCATGCTATGACTGGTTGGCGTTTGGGTCTGATTTTCGCTCCTGCGGCCTTCACAGCCCAGTTGATTAAGAGTCACCAGTATTTGGTTACTGCTGCAAATACCATGGCTCAACACGCTGCGGTGGAAGCCTTGACGGCTGGTAAAAATGATGCGGAACCTATGAAAAAGGAATACATCCAGCGTCGGGACTATATCATCGAGAAAATGACTGCTCTTGGTTTTGAGATTATCAAACCAGACGGTGCCTTCTATATCTTTGCTAAGATTCCAGCGGGCTATAATCAAGATTCCTTTGACTTTCTCAAGGATTTTGCTCAGAAGAAGGCCGTTGCCTTTATCCCTGGAGCTGCCTTTGGGCGTTACGGAGAAGGCTATGTGCGTCTGTCTTATGCAGCCAGCATGGAGACGATCAAAGAAGCCATGAAACGACTTGAGGAGTACATGAGAGAAGCATGATTCAGTCTATCACGAGTCAAGGCTTGGTGCTCTACAATCGCAATTTTCGTGAGGATGACAAGCTAGTCAAGATTTTTACTGAGCAGGCTGGTAAGCGGATGTTTTTCGTCAAACATGCTGGCCAGTCCAAACTGGCTCCTGTTATTCAGCCCTTGGTGCTGGCACGATTTCTCTTGCGAATCAATGATGATGGGCTCAGTTACATTGAGGACTATCATGAGGTGATGACCTTTCCCAAGATTAATAGCGATCTTTTTGTCATGGCTTATGCGACCTATGTGGCAGCTCTTGCAGATGCTAGTTTGCAGGATAATCAGCAGGATGCTCCCTTGTTTGCTTTTTTACAAAAGACTTTGGAGTTGATGGAAGCAGGTTTGGATTATCAGGTTTTGACCAATATTTTTGAAATCCAAATCTTGACCAGATTTGGGATCGGCCTCAATTTTAATGAGTGTGTCTTCTGCCATCGGGTCGGTCAGGCTTTTGACTTTTCTTTCAAATATGGAGCCTGCCTCTGTTCAGACCATTATCATGAAGATGAGAGACGTTGCCATCTCAATCCCAATATCCCTTATCTGCTCAATCAGTTTCAAGCCATTGATTTTGAGACCTTGGAGACCATTTCGCTCAAGCCTGAAATCAAGCAAGAGCTACGCCAATTTATGGATCAACTCTACGAAGAGTACGTTGGGATTCACCTAAAATCAAAGAAATTTATTGATTCCCTAGCAGACTGGGGACAATTACTAAAAGAGGAAAACAAATGAAAAAAATCGCAGTAGATGCCATGGGAGGCGATTACGCACCCCAAGCCATCGTTGAGGGTGTAAATCAAGCCCTAGCTGACTTTTCAGATATCGAGGTTCAACTCTACGGAGATGAAGCTAAAATCAAGCAATATCTAACAGCAACAGAGCGCGTCAGCATTATCCATACGGATGAGAAGATTGATTCAGACGATGAACCTACGAGAGCTATTCGGAAGAAGAAAAATGCCAGTATGGTCTTGGCGGCTAAGGCTGTCAAAGATGGAGAGGCAGATGCTGTCCTATCGGCTGGGAATACAGGTGCTTTACTAGCAGCAGGATTCTTTATCGTGGGTCGTATCAAGAATATTGATCGTCCTGGGCTTATGTCAACATTGCCAACTATTGATGGGAAAGGTTTTGACATGCTGGACCTCGGTGCTAATGCAGAAAATACAGCCCAGCATCTCCATCAATACGCGGTTCTAGGTTCCTTCTATGCTAAAAATGTCCGTGGAATTGCGCAACCACGTGTTGGCTTACTTAACAACGGAACAGAGAGTAGCAAGGGTGACCCGCTTCGTAAGGAAACTTACGAATTACTAGCAGCTGATGAAAGTTTGAACTTTATCGGAAACGTGGAAGCGCGTGATTTGATGAATGGCGTTGCGGATGTTGTCGTGGCAGATGGTTTCACGGGAAACGCTGTGCTCAAATCCATTGAAGGAACAGCCATGGGAATCATGGGCTTGCTCAAGACAGCTATTACAGGTGGTGGTCTCCGAGCGAAACTAGGCGCACTCCTTCTCAAGGACAGCCTCAGAGGTTTGAAAAAACAGCTCAACTATTCAGATGTTGGTGGAGCGGTCTTGTTTGGTGTTAAGGCACCGGTTGTCAAGACTCATGGCTCAAGCGATGCCAAGGCTGTTTATAGTACGATTCGCCAGATTCGTACCATGCTAGAAACAGACGTAGTTGCCCAGACTGCGCGTGAATTTTCAGGAGAATAAAAGAGATGACAGAAAAAGAAATTTTTGACCGTATTGTAACCATTATCCAAGAGCGACAGGGAGAGGATTTTGTCGTGACAGAATCCTTGAGTCTGAAAGACGACTTGGATGCTGACTCAGTTGACTTGATGGAGTTTATCTTGACGCTGGAAGATGAATTTAATATCGAAATCAGCGACGAAGAAATTGACCAACTGCAGAGCGTAGGAGATGTGGTTAAAATCATTCAAGGAAAATAGCAATAGGAGTTCCAAGGCATTTGCTTTGGAATTTTTTATTTGCTTTAAATGACCGTTTAGGAACAGATTTAGTCTTTCTAGGGACAGGAGAAATCTGAGGACAAATAGGGGATATAATGGAGTTAGAAAAAATTAATCTCCAAAAAGGAGAAAAAGAAAGGATTTTTATAGAGTTATAGCAATATGGTATAGCTCAAAATACAATTCGTAGATATTGGTAATATTGTCTAATTTTTCACAATATTATTGACTTTGACAATGAAAAGTATTAGAATATAGCTAAATAAAGAGGGGAAGCCCTCTTATAGCTGTTCAATAAAGGAGGAAATAGCTATGAAAAAATCTAAATTACTTACTCTTGGTTTGCTTGCAGGTGCTGGTCTGCTTTTATCTATCAACCAAGCACAGGCTGCAGATACTTGGGTTAAAAATGGTGCTGACTGGAATCTTTCTCAAGATGGCAGTCTAGCTAAGGATAAATGGGTACAAAATGCTGGCTCATGGTATCACTTCGACAGCACTGGTAAAATGCAGACAGGCTGGCTCAAAGACGGTGATACTTGGTATTCACTAGCAGATAGTGGCGCCATGCGTACTGGCTGGTACAAGGAAGGAAATACATGGTACTCACTAGCAAATAGTGGTGCTATGCGTACAGGTTGGTACAAAGAAGGATCTACATGGTATTACCTCAAAGACAGTGGCGCTATGGCAACAGGATGGGCGACTGCAAATGGTAAATGGGCTTACTTTGAAAAATCAGGTGCTATGGTCGCAGACAGAGCTGTTCCAGCCAGTGATGGGGAAAGTTATGTCATTGGTAAGGATGGCTATCTAGCAAATAGAAAAGATGCTGGATACAATATTCATGATATTGTCAAACTTGGAGATGGGCAAGAATATTTGCTAAATGCTAAAGGTGACGATGTTATTATTGAAAAAAACACTTGGTATATCAGACCAGAGTTCCAGAAGTTTTCTAACAAATATGGGGATGAGGTTGCAAATACTACCTTAGCTTTAGTGGATAATAAAGAAGAAGGACAAGAAATTGATCCTAAGGCAGTTGTACAGAACTTCCAAAACTTACCAAATCGCTACTACTTTGATGAAAATGGACATCGTGTGGTTAATATCCCAGCAATGACAACCTATTCAGAGATTAAAAAAGTTGGTAATGATGCCTATTTAGAAAATCCAGGTGCACGACTTCGTCTTGGAGCTACCCACTTTACAATCAATAACAATAAACTATACTATTTAGAAAATGAGCAAGGTAAGCTCAAAACAGGTTACTTTGTATTAATTGATGATGGTATGGCTACAACCCACTATCACATCCTAGCCTATGCGGATCAATCTGGTGAAATTCTTAAGATGAAACGCTTGCCATCAGGAGTTTCAGATTATCTGGATAAAGAAATCGATGGTTTATATGGTGAAAAAATTAAAATTGAATCTCCACACTCAAACGAATATTATAAAGTGGTTGTGGTTAAATAAAAATAACATCTTCACAACTAATCGTTAACACTCTAACCAATATACCATTTTCAGGAGGCTTTAGATTTCTTGTATTTTAAAAGGAAACTAAAGCCTTTTGTAGATGGAACAGGGGATAGAGTTATCTATAAAATAATGAAAAGGAGTCTGTCATGGAAATGAAAAATACATTTGTAGAATTGGAACAATTTGAAGAGTTAACCCCAGAGGTATTGGAGGAAGTGAATGGTGGAGGGATTTTTGAAGATACTGTAAAATGGTGCAATAAATTATTTGGTACGGGTAGACACGTTGCTTAAATTCACAGTATTAGTTAGAGATTAGATTTATTTATGCTTATTTTAGAATTCTTATTTTCTGTGATATATCTACTGTTGGTAGTCGTTTCAACCATAGTTCCTACTATTTATTTGGGCGCTCAAATTTCCCCAGAATTTTATAAAAAACGTTATTGGATACTTATATTTTTAATTAGTTTATCTGCTCGTCAAACATTTGGAGAATTATTTCATATAGGAGTTCTTATCTACTTTTACTGTATTTTTTTATTAGTATTGCACAAGGGAAAAGGGGAATCTCTTTTTCTTTCTCTGTATCTTTTTCTCTTCTTTCAAAGTATTCGTTATTTATTTTTGACAATTTGGATTCGTGTATTATCTGGTGAGCATTGTTGTTTCGTAGATTCGTTTTCTACTTTATATATATCTATATTTGATTTATTATCAATCTTTCTATGTTGTAAAATTATGAAGCGTTGGTCTTTGGATTTGGATTTATTCTTTTCAGATACTTTTAAAACCCACTATCGTAAGAGCTTTTTCATTATCCTACCTCTGACTGGATTTAGGATATTCTCTTCGTTCATGACCAATAGAAATAGTTCTTTTTACGTTCGCTTTGACACGACCATTTCTCTCCTGATTTTCATTCTCTTTTTCTCCTGGCTCTTTTATATCAGACACTTAGAGCAGGTTTATCGTGATGAGCAGACCATTCAGAGACAGGAAGAAGAAAATCGTTCCTTGCAAGGGATGGTGGATAAGTTGGGTCATCTCTATGATGAGGTTCGAGGTTTCCGTCATGATTTTGCAGGGATTGTCGCCAGCATGGAGCCTGCCATAGCTAATCAAGATATGACTGAGGTTTCTACTATTTATCAAGATGTCTTTCTAAAGACCAATGAAAAGCTGAGAAAGGCGGACTACACGGCCTTTAATCTTCATAATATCCAAGATATAGCCATTCGCAATACCTTGGCAAAAGCCATGATTGTGGCAGATAATCAAGGAATTCATTTTAGTTTGGAGACGGTGGGGATTGTCGAAGAGCTGGCATTGCCGATGTTGGAGGCTATCCGTATCCTCTCTATCCTCACGACAAATGCCTTAGAAGCAGCCAGTGAGGCGGAAAATCCGCAGATTCGGGTTGCTTTGTTGGCAAGTGATAGGAGTGTTCGTTTTATCATTGAAAACACTCGTAAGAAAGAAGAACTGAATCCCATCATTCTCAGTCAAAAGGGTTACTCTACCAAGGGAAACCACAGTGGACTGGGCTTAGCAACCTTGGAAGATATGGTTTTCCATTATGATTTGAACTTAGATACCCAGCTAGGAGAGACGACTTTTAGACAAGATTTAGAATTGCCATTTAAGGATGAGAAACGAGGGGGAGAGGAATGAGAATTTTAGTTTTGGAAGACGATAGAGTTCAGCAGGGACGTATAGAGCAGACTTTACTAGATATCGGTCGCTCTCGCAATTTAAGATTGGAAATTGATATTGCTAAAAGCTATGGAGATGTTGAAAAGTATTCTCAGTATTTTGACCATTACCAACTCTATTTATTGGATTTAGAGATTGATGGAGAGCGTGAACGGGGCTTTCAGGTTGCTCAACAGGTTCGGGAGCGGGATCCTTTTACAAGCATTGTCTTTGTGTCCACGCACTCGGAGGCCTTACCTCTAGCTTTTCGCTACCACTTATCTGCCTTGGATTTTATTTCCAAGGATCAGCCAGAGGCGGACTACTGTCATCAGCTGGAGCGCTGTCTGGACTATGTACTGGCAGTGGACAAGAGGGAAAATATGCGTCTCTTCACCTATAGTTTTGAGGGAAGACGGGGCTTTACTCTGCCCTACCATGAGATTTTAGCCTTTGAAACCTCAGTGGAATCCCATCGTATCAAGGTCTACTATGCCAATCATTCTATCAAGACCATTTATGGCAGTCTTAAGGATATAGCTGCCAAGGCTGAAAAAGATTACTTTATCTATGCCAATCGCAATACGTTGGTCAGTTTACAGGCCATTGAAGAGATGACTGCCACAGAAGTGACCTTGTTAGAAGGCTTGCATTTCCCTGTATCACGAACAGCCAGAAGAACTCTAAAAAAACACCTTAATGTCTAATATCTGTTAGATTTGAATGAATTTATCAATAAGAATGTCGGAAAATTTTCTGATATTCTTATTTTTTTAACTTTTTTTCGAATAGATAAGTAAGAGGAAACAGAAAGGAGCCTAGTTCATGTTTATATCAATGTTCTACCCATGGTTCACTGAGTTATTTTTTAAATAAAATTTAATTTAGTTGTACGTTTTCGAAATTTTTTTCGAATAGATAAGTGAGAAGAAAAAGAAAGGAATAAAATAATGAAAGAACATTATTACGGATTTGTTGAGCTAACTTCGGAAGAATTGACCGATATTCAAGGTGGAGAAAATTGGACGAAGACCCTTGTAGATTGGTACATTGGATTTCGTAGAGGTTTTGGTTTTTAGGAGGATAAGAGATGAATGAAATGAATGATAAGTATACTATTGAAGTATTAAAGGAAAGCGACTTAGCCTTGCTGGTGGGTGGTAGTGAGGCAAGTTACCAACATGGTTTAATGGTGGGGTTCATTTTACGTCGTGCATTATTTGGATTCTAAGATAATATTTAGAGAGTGAAGCTTACCTACAACAATGAACAGAATATATGAAAAAGGAAATACAAATAACTACCTTTTTCAATTGTTAAGAATCAAAAAAGGAGAATAAGATGGAACAAATTAAAAATATGGAAAATAATTTTCATGTAATGAGTCATGAGGAATTGGCCGATGTAGAAGGAGGCTTGCTATTTGGTCTGGTAGTAGTTGGAGGAGTCGCAATTGCAGGAACATTTTTATTGGGTGCGGTAGATGGTGCTTCAGGAGCACATGCTAAGCGTCGTGGACGTTAACAGGGAAGGAAGAGCGCTGATGGAACGCATAATAGAAAGTTGGATTACTAGGGTAGAGAATTTTTACAGTTTGCAGTCAATTCCTGTGAAAGTATTCATTTTCATAGTTGGAGTAGTTGGGATTTATGCTTTAGGGACATTACTTTTAGGACCGGTTTATTGGGCGGGGCAGAAGTTTGGCGAAACAATTTACAATTATTTGTTTCAATAAAAAATTATAGATAAAGAGGAACAGACATAATGAATATGATAAAAATTGAAGAAAAATTTACAAGTCTTACAGAAAAAGATTTGGCAACAGTAGAGGGTGGTCGAGTGTCATGGAGAGGTAATATTAACATCGATGTCCACAAAGTGATTGATAGTACGGGAAGATTTTTCGGTGGTATCTATAATGCTGGTAGATCATTTGGGCGAAATGTTTACAATGCATTTTATTAATATAGTTTATTAAAATGAATATCATATATTATATTTTTGAATTCGTTTTCGAATAGATAAATAAGAGGAATACAGGGAATGATTATTTCAGTAATTCAAGATTTGGATGAAACAATTTAATAAACACTGCTATACCAAACTTGTCAAGTTTGCAACAAGACAAGCATTAAAATAAAAAAGGAGGCATTCGTTATGAATACAAAAACGATGTCACAATTTGAAATTATGGATACTGAGATGCTCGCTTGCCTTGAAGGTGGCGGATGCAATTGGGGAGATTTTGCCAAAGCAGGTGTTGGAGGAGGAGCAGCACGAGGTCTTCAGCTAGGAATTAAAACAGGAACATGGCAAGGTGCAGCAACTGGTGCTGCGGGAGGAGCTATACTTGGAGGTGTGGCATATGCAGCGACATGTTGGTGGTAATTATGGATTTTAAAAGTTTTATTATTGGTTTAGTAGTTGGTATATTTGGTCCCTATATGGATGATTTAATTAGAAAAAAATTTTTAAAGTCTTCGGAGAAGAAAACAGAAAAATTTGTCAAAAAATAATCAAAACGATAAATGATGAATCTGATTCAAAATTATCTTGCACATGTAAAGAGGACCATCTCTCCTCTTATCAGGTAAATAGGAATCTTGCAGTAGCGAATCAAAAAAGGAGTAACTATGAATCGTAATTTAGAACGGTGTTATCTATTCTGACTATGAATAGATCATACCAGAGGTGGCTTATAAATAGCGGGGACATTAGAAATTGAAGTAACTTTAAATAGGATGTCGTAAATGTTGCTATCAATGATTTATTTGTCCCAAGCTTGCCTAGGGTGTCAGTAAAAAATCAATTTCCTTTCAAAATAGCATATTTTTAGTAGGTAGGACGTTTGTTCTGCCTATTTTTTGCTAAAAAGTGCAGTTGAAGTGTCTATTTGCATCATTTGGAGTTTTACATGTATTTTTGATAAAAAATAGGTATAGAAATTAGGAAAGTTGAAGAAAAGGAATGAAGAAGGTCTTAGTTTGTGATTTTTTACATACTTTTAAGTCTTGATGAAGTAGTTTGAACTAATATATAATTGCTAGAAATTGAATACACTACTCCTTGAGGGCATTTTGCCCTCTTTTATATTTTACAATAAGTGTAAAAAGGAGAGTTTTTATGAGTTACGGTTATGTTCGAGTATCTACAAAAGAACAAAATATTGATAGGCAATTTTCAGCCTTAGTAGAAAACAAATTATCAAAAGAAAATATTTTTATTGATTACGTTTCAGGAAAAGATTTTGACAGAATGGAATATCAAAAATTATTAACTACCTTGAAAGAGAATGATGAATTGGTTATTAAATCAATTGATAGGTTGGGAAGAAACTATGATGAAATTTTAGAACAATGGCAAGCAATTACTAAGAAAAAGAAAGTAAATATAACTGTTTTAGATTTCCCCTTATTAAATACAAAGAATAGCAATGATAATATCACAGGAAAACTAATCTCCGATATCGTTTTACAAGTCCTATCTTATGTGGCACAGTTTGAAAGAGAACAAATCAAACAAAGACAAAGGGAAGGAATACGGGAAGCACAGAAAAAAGGGAAGAAATTCGGTAGACCAAAATTGATTGTCCCGAATAATCTCCCTGATGTGATAGCTCAATATAAGAAAAAAGAAATAACCTTACGAGAAGGTGCAGACATCTTAGGAGTATCAAAAAGCACCTTTCATAATTGGATAAAGAATTCATAGTTCTTGTCAAAAAACCTAGGATTTTTTGGACAGAAAATACAGTCTATTTTAGAAGCGTTTTCGTTAGAAAAAAGGTTCTAAAATCCAGCATTTTGACCAATTATTATTACACTTTCATTTTATCAAGTTTGTCCAAAAAAGTCTAGATTTTAGGACAAACTGATTACTTTACAATAAATAAAAATAGAGGGACACGAAATGGACACCAAAGCTAAAAAGTTCACACTTGCAACGATTTCAGCTCTATCACTTCTTGGGGTAGGAATTGTTACATCACAATCAGTAGCTGCTAATGATAGGCTGGTTTCCACTCAAGCAATCAATGGTCAATCCTACAATATCTTAAACTCTGAGGTCACTAGTACTTCTTCTGGTACTACTCTAGTTGGGATTGAAGGGACTTTCTTAACGCCAGATAAACAGGCTATCTTAGATCGTATCAATGCTATTCGAAAAGAGGCAGCAGATGAAGGTCTAGTTACTAGCTATGTTCCGATCAAATGGTCAACTGAACTAGAAAAAACAGCCTTCGTTCGGGCAGTAGAAGCTTCTGTAACTAGGCATCATAAACGTTTATCTAATAAAGATATTTGGAGTGCCTGGCCTTCAGGGAATTTTTCACTAGCCGAAAACTTAGCTTGGAACTATGATGGATTTATGACAGCTATTAATCAATGGTATGACGAAAAAGCAGATTACGTCAAATCTCGTAGTGGGGCAAGTGTATCTGGTCAAACTGGACACTACGAATCCTTAATCAATTCAGAATTGACCTATATGGGTTTGGCAGCCTTTGAAAACCCTGTCACTAAAAATGGATGGATTACCGTTGCACAAAGTTTCGGAACAGCATCTGGTGGCTCTGAAGAATTAGCTGGCGGTTATGGAAAAGCCATTCAATACACAGAAGTCGATTCTTCTCAAATTCAAACATTTGCGACCAAGGCGAATCTTTTTGACAAAGATTTGAAGGCTATCGGAACTCATACCAGTAAGAAAACAAAACAAGGTAAGTCTAACGGGACTAATAAACCAGGTTTCTTTTTTCAAATGCAAGATATTGGTAGGGGTATGGGTTTTTGGCGACAATCGGGCTCTCGTTGGTGGTTTATGCAACTTGATGGGTCTTACCCTTACAATCAGTGGGCAAAATTAGATAATATCTGGTATCACTTCGATAGTTCAGGTTGGATGCAAACAGGCTGGATAAAAGACAACGGCACGTGGTACTATCTCGACGGTTCAGGTGCTATGAAGACTGGTTGGTTCAAAGATAATGGTAGCTGGTATTATCTTGATAGCTCAGGGGCTATGAAAACAGGCTGGATGAAGGTATCTGGTAAATGGTACTATGCCTATAGCTCTGGTGCACTCGCAATCAATACGACGACCCCTGATGGCTACCGTGTCAATTACAACGGTGAGTGGGTCTAGGATAAGATTATAAAAAATAGATAAAAAGAAAAGGAATACAAAAATTATGAAAAAAATCGTTTTAACGACTACAGCAGTTTTATCACTCCTAGCAACAGGAGCTACAATTTCAAGTGTCAATGCCATAAGTGGCGTCCCGATGATCAAGTTCTGGTCTCCTGCAGCTAATGCTTATGTTGAAGAACCTGCTCCTGGTTATCGTGATACAGATTTAGTCGCAACAGATGTGACTCTTGTAGAGAAAAGAGAAGCAAAAGGTAAAGAAAAATTAACAGATGTTTTATCTGCTTCAAAGTCAAAAACTAATTTTGTAACGGTTAATTGGGTAGATAATGCTTATAGACAAGAATTCTCTAAGCAATTTGCAAGTTTTGAATCCAATTATCTCGCTAGATTCAACGGTAAAACAATTGTCTTTAAAGCAACAGACTATGGTATCTATACCATGAAGTTTGAATTAGATGGAGTTCGTTACAAACTAACAGCCGATGTTAGAGAAAACGTAGGGAAAGGGGCACCTTTTTACACTTATGTGACCAAACTAGAAGTCTTATCAAATAATCAAGCAAATATTATCTCAAATACGAGTACTGAAAAACAAATAGAAGCAACAATTACAAAGGTTGAAATTCATCATTTTGGAGTTAATTTTGAAGGTGTACTCTCAGAGCCACTACAACACGGAGGAGATAATGCAGCTAGAGGAAATGTTACTCTAATTGATAAGGCTAGCGGAAAGATTGTCTACCAACATAATAATGATGTCATCTTTAGTGGTCTAACTAATGACGTCAACGACCAATTTCTTTTACCTTTAATCTATAGCAATAAATTTAAAGGGGATGTTTTCGATATCAGACAGTTTCCTGCTGGAACATATATCTTGGAGATGTCAGGAGAGGCAGGTTCTCCACACGATCACTCAGTTGACAACAGAAAACGTGTCTTTAAAGCTAGAAAAGAGGTGACTTTCGGAAATCCTTCAACAAATTCAAATACTAACACAATAACTCAATCAGGTTCGAATTCATCTAGCTCGTCAACTTCTACAAGTTCGTCATCTGGAAACTATTCTAACACGGATACAACCATGACGACCCATCAGTCTAAATCTACTTGGATGTATTCGAATGGTCGCTGGTGGTATAAACACGAAGATGGCACTTATACAACTAATGACTGGGAAAAAATCAATGGTGTTTGGTATCGTTTTGATAACTCTGGTTGGATGCAAACTGGCTGGGTAAAAGACAACGGCACGTGGTACTATCTCGACGGCTCAGGTGCGATGAAGACAGGTTGGGTCAAAGATAACGGTAGCTGGTACTACCTTCAAGATTCAGGAGCTATGAAAACAGGCTGGATGAAAGTATCTGGCAAATGGTACTATGCCTATAGCTCTGGTGCACTCGCAATCAATACAACTACACCTGACGGTTATCGTGTCAATTACAACGGTGAGTGGGTATAAAAACAATTTCAAATTGTAAGATTAAACATATGAAAAAATTATTTCTATTCAGTATTAGTATATTAGCTATCTCTATTTTAACGGCTTGCCAACATCAGAGTGAAAACACTTCTGCAACAAGTTCTGGAGCAATTGCTTCAAGTACTAGTTCAACTTCTTCTACATCGGAAGAGAAGAAACCTGATTACACCCTATATAATCCTGTTCTTAAAGAATATGCCAAAGTATTAGATGGTTCGTCAACTTCACATACAGAGATCAATTCAAAAGCAAACTTAAAAAATGGTTATCCTAACGAATATTATGGATTACAGTATAGCTTGTATGATTTAGACCAAGACGGTACGGACGAACTTTTGATTGCCCTAAAAATGGATTCTAACTATTACGATTTATTAGATATTCGAACTCTTAAAAATGGTGAAGTTATTCGACTGACCAATGCAGAAAACAATCTGGACTTTATTGGAGAGCGAGTACATTTTAATCCTTTAGAAAATGGTTATTTTCAATTATCTACCCGAGTATCTACTAATCAAATCCAACTTAAACTATACAAGTTAAATCAGGATGGAACACTGTTAGAACTAGTTATGGAATCAGATACAGAAGAGGGACTGGGGACAAAACCACCTTCCCTTGACATAAGATCTTTCTTTTGGAAATCTGTCACAAGTCTCATAAATGGAGAAACAAGCCTTCCGTCAGAAAGTAAAGGGATGGATATTACTGCAATTCAAAATGGAGATTTTTCTAGTGTCTCAGGAACTTGGAGGAATCGTTCAGGTATTGAATTTACTTTCGACAAAAATGGTTTAGTAAGTGATAAGTCCAAAATTTCAATTGAACATGCTAAAGAAATTGACCACTATCTTAAGGCAAATTCTGTTTCTAAAGATGGAGGTGCTGGTGCAGCTATTGCCTTTTTACCAGCAGGAATCCCTATAACCATGTCTGTCACCTCTTCTTCAGATAATGGCTATACTGACTCGTCTGATATTACACAAGACCGCTTATGGTTTGGACACCAACTTATCAATGGTAGTACCGAGGGATTTTTTTACAAGGTAGAATAGTTTTAATAGACTTACAAATTTATCAATAAGAATGTCGGAAAATTTTCTGATATTCTTATTTTTTTGGATTCTTTCTCGAATAGATAAGTAAGAGGAAAAAGGAAGGAGCCTAGTTCATGTTTATATCAATGTTCTACCCATGGTTCACTGAGTTATTTTTTAAATAAATTTAATTTAGTTGTACATTTTTGAATTGTTTTTCGAATAGATAAGTAAGAGGAAAAAGAAAGGAGTCTGGTTTATGTATCTACCAATTTTCTATTCATGGTACATTAAATTATTTTTCAAATAAATTTTGATTTAGTTGTTTATTTTCGAATTCTTTTTCGAATAAATAAGTGAGAGGAAAAGGAAAGGAGTTTGCTTCATGTATCTACCAATTTTCTATCCATGGTTTACTAAATTATTTTTCAAATAAATTTAATTAGTTGTACATTTTCGAATTGTTTTTCGAATAGATAAGTAAGAGGAAAAAAGAAAGGAATAAAATAATGAAAGAACATTACTATGGATTTGTTGAGCTAACTTCGGAAGAATTGACCGATATTCAAGGTGGAGAAAATTGGGTGAAGACCCTTGCAGATTGGTACATTGGATTTCGTAGAGGTTTTGGTTTTTAGGAGGATAAGAGATGAATGAAATGAATGATAAGTATACTATTGAAGTATTAAAGGAGAGCGACTTAGCTTTGCTGGTGGGTGGTAGCAAGGAAAGTTATCAACGGGGTCTAATTACAGGTCTATTGTTACGCGGTATATTTATTGGAACCCCATTTTTTAGAAGATAAGATTTAGAAAAAATAGAACAAGAGGAGAAAAAAGATGACAAATTTTGACAAAATGGAACAGAACTTTGTAGCTCTTACAGAAGAAGAGTTGATGGATGTGGATGGGGGAGCATTGCCTCTTGTAATCGCCGGAGTGTCTATCTGGAAGATAGGTGCAGCAGTAGCAGGTGGAGCAGCAGCGCTTTTTGCTGGAGGAGCAGCTTTGGGGTATTATGCGAATAGACCATAATCTGATTGTAGTCAGAGAGGCATTTCTATGTTTTTAAAAAAAGAAGTGATATTATTAGGGGTATTGTTATCGCTACGTATTATTTTTACTGTCGTTCAAATTTTAATTGACTATAAAATATTATCTGGACAGTATAGTATGAATTTTATGGATGTCTCAGAAGTATTTACCTATCCAATACTCATTTTAATCATTTACATAGCAATAAAATATAATACAAAGGGGTAATGACGACTATGAACTTAGAACAATTTTATCAATTATCTAACGATGAATTAGTGGGAACAAAAGGTGGTTTTGGTCTTGCGGAAGCAGTTGGGATTGCAGGAGTACTGAATGCTGCTGTACAAATTTTTAATGCTGGTTACAAATTCGGTTCAGATTTGGCTCGTCGTGGGCGTTAGATAATGAACAGTTGCAACCTTAATCTTAATACATTGTTACCTAAACTAGCCACTATATGTCCTTTGTTGGGAATAACTCTTAATGTCGCGCTTCACGTGATTCGTACAGGTTCGTTAGTATCCTTTAATTGGCAATGGACTTTAGTTGGTTTGCTTTTCGCAGGATATTTTGGTATTTTCGCAAAGATTTGTCAAAAAATAATCAAAACTATAAATGAAGAACATGAATCAAAAGGATTTTGTGTATATGAATGGTAGCGTTTTTCCGCCATTCTTGTCAGGTAAATAGGAGCTTTCTATGAAAACATTTTTATTAGGCTTTACTGAGGGTTATTTTACCGTATCGCTCATAATCTACATCGTAACGTATTTGATTTTGAAAAATCCAATCAATATCCTATTTTATTCAGAAATTTACCCCGTTTTATTTGGGCTCTTTTATCTAGGATATAAGGTCAATAAAAAGCGAGTAGAGTAAACAGTTAAGAATGATTTGTTAGTCTGTGCTAAAATGACTAGGCTAGAATCTCAGAATGCATCACATTGGAGTTTAATATGAAATTTGTTAAATCAATACTGAAAGTTTGGCCTGAAATCATGGTATTACTTAGTTCAATGTCTTATATCATCATCAGATTAGTAGCTGACATAAATAAAGTATCTTTACCTACTTGGCTTGATAGTTTCAATATACCAACGATTGCATTATTTATGATGGTCTTCATTCTTTTATATAGAAGTAAAGAAAAAAGAATAGATAAATTTGAAGCAGTAGACGCTCTATAGGGAATAGGTGTCTTATAGTAACGAATCAACAAAAGGAGTAACTATGAATCGTAATTTAGAACGGTATAATCTATTCTGACTATGAATAGATCATACCATAGGTGGCTTAGAAATAGCAGGGACATTAAAAATTGAAGTAACTTTAAATAGGATGTCGTAAAGGTTACTATCAATGATTTATTTGTCCCAAGCTTGCCTAGGGTGTCAGAAAAAAATCATTTTCCTTTCAATAGCATATTTTTAGTAGGTAGGACGTTTGTTCTGCCTATTTTTTGCCAAAAAAAGTGTAGTTGAGGTGTTTATTTGGAGTTTTATACTCTTCGAAAATCAAATTCAAACCACGTCAGCGTCGCCTTACCGTACTCAAGTACAGCTTGCGGCTAGCTTCCTAGTTTGCTTTTTGATTTTCCTTGAGTATTACATGTATTTTTGATAAAATAGTTATAGAAATTAGGAGAGTTGAAGAAAAGAAATGAAGAAGATTTTAAAATATTTTTTAGTATTTGTTTTTCTATTTTTGATGAATATTTTCATCTTTAAGATACTAGCAACTCTGGGATTTCATCTGACAATGAGTGAAAAGAGTTATATTGTACCACCGCTGTTTTCGATTATCGTGTTGTATATGATTGACAAAAGAATTAGGAAGAAAAAGAAATAAATATATATTTTAGGCATGACGTTTGTTCTGCCTATTTTTTTATCCTAAAAGTGCATTTGGGAGGTAGATAGGCACATTTGGGAAGGAAGTCCAGTTTTTGTTTGGGGATTAGGGTAAGATAGTTGTTATCAGATGAGTTTATACTCTTCGAAAATCAAATTCAAACCACGTCAACGTCGCCTTGCCGTATATATGTGACTGACTTCGTCAGTCCTATCTACAACCTCAAAACAGTGTTTTGAGCAGCCTGCGGCTAGTTTCCTGGTTTGCTCTTTGATTTTCATTGAGTATTAGGAAAAGGAGATGAATATGAAATTTGGGAAACGTCACTATCGTCCGCAGGTGGATCAGATGGACTGCGGTGTAGCTTCATTAGCCATGGTTTTTGGCTACTATGGTAGTTATTATTCTTTGGCTCACTTGCGAGAATTGGCCAAGACGACCATGGATGGGACGACGGCCTTGGGCTTGGTCAAGGTGGCAGAGGAGATTGGCTTTGAGACGCGAGCCATTAAGGCGGATATGACGCTTTTTGACTTGCCAGATTTGACTTTTCCTTTTGTTACCCATGTGCTTAAGGAAGGAAAATTGCTCCACTACTATGTGGTGACTGGGCAGGATAAGGATAGCATTCATATTGCCGATCCAGATCCTGGGGTGAAATTGACCAAACTGCCACGTGAGCGTTTTGCGGAAGAATGGACAGGAGTGACTCTTTTTATGGCACCTAGTCCAGACTACAAGCCTCATAAGGATCAAAAGAATGGCCTGCTCTCTTTTATCCCTATATTAGTGAAGCAGCGTGGCTTGATTGCCAATATCGTTTTGGCGACACTCTTGGTAACCTTGATTAATATTGTGGGTTCTTATTATCTGCAGTCTATCATTGATACCTATGTGCCAGATCAGATGCGTTCGACGCTTGGGATTATTTCTATTGGGCTGGTTATCGTCTATATTCTCCAGCAGATTTTGTCTTACGCTCAGGAGTATCTCTTACTTGTTTTGGGGCAACGCTTGTCGATTGATGTGATTTTGTCCTATATCAAGCATGTTTTTCACCTGCCTATGTCCTTCTTTGCGACACGTAGAACAGGGGAAATCGTGTCTCGTTTCACAGATGCCAACAGTATCATTGATGCGCTGGCTTCGACCATTCTTTCGATTTTCCTAGATGTGTCAACGGTTGTCATTATTTCCCTTGTTTTATTTTCACAAAATACCAATCTCTTTTTCATGACCTTATTGGCACTTCCTATCTACACAGTGATTATCTTTGCCTTTATGAAGCCTTTTGAAAAGATGAATCGGGATACCATGGAAGCCAATGCGGTTCTGTCTTCTTCTATCATCGAGGACATCAACGGTATTGAGACTATTAAGTCCTTGACCAGTGAAAGTCAGCGTTACCAAAAAATTGACAAGGAATTTGTGGATTATCTGAAGAAATCCTTTACCTATAGTCGGGCAGAGAGTCAGCAAAAGGCTCTGAAAAAGGTTGCCCATCTCTTGCTTAATGTCGGCATTCTCTGGATGGGAGCTGTTCTGGTCATGGATGGCAAGATGAGTTTGGGGCAGTTGATTACCTATAATACCTTGCTGGTTTACTTTACCAATCCTTTGGAAAATATCATCAATCTGCAAACCAAGCTTCAGACAGCGCAGGTTGCCAATAACCGTCTAAATGAAGTGTATCTAGTAGCTTCTGAGTTTGAGGAGAAGAAAACAGTTGAGGATTTGAGCTTGATGAAGGGAGATATGACCTTCAAGCAGGTTCATTACAAGTATGGCTATGGTCGAGACGTCTTGTCGGATATCAATTTAACCGTTCCCCAAGGGTCTAAGGTGGCTTTTGTGGGGATTTCAGGGTCAGGTAAGACGACTTTGGCCAAGATGATGGTTAATTTTTACGACCCAAGTCAGGGAGAGATTAGTCTGGGTGGTGTCAATCTCAATCAGATTGATAAAAAAGCCCTGCGTCAGTATATCAACTATCTGCCTCAACAGCCCTATGTCTTTAACGGAACGATTTTGGAGAATCTTCTCCTTGGAGCCAAGGATGGGACGACACAGGAAGATATCTTACGGGCGGTTGAGTTGGCAGAGATTCGGGAGGATATCGAGCGCATGCCCCTGAATTACCAGACAGAATTGACTTCGGATGGGGCAGGGATCTCAGGTGGTCAACGTCAGAGAATTGCTCTGGCGCGTGCTCTCTTGACAGATGCGCCTGTTCTGATATTGGATGAGGCAACTAGCAGTTTGGATATTTTGACAGAGAAGCGGATTGTGGATAATCTCATGGCTTTAGATAAGACCTTGATTTTCATCGCTCACCGCTTGACCATTGCTGAGCGGACAGAGAAGGTTGTTGTCTTGGATCAGGGCAAGATTGTTGAAGAAGGAAATCATGCTGATTTGCTTGCACAGGGTGGATTTTATGCCCATTTGGTAAATAGCTAGAAAGAGGAGAGGATGAAACCAGAATTTTTAGAAAGTGCGGAGTTTTATAATCGTCGTTACCATAATTTTTCCAGTCGGGTGATTGTACCCATGTCCCTTCTGCTTGTGTTTTTATTTGGATTTGCAACATTTGCAGAGAAGGAGATGAGTTTGTCTACTAGAGCTACTGTCGAGCCTAGTCGTGTCCTTGCAAGTATCCAGTCTACTAGCAACAATCGTATTCTTGTCAATCATCTGGAAGAAAATAAGCTGGTTAAAAAGGGAGAACTGTTAGTTCAATATCAAGAAGGGGCAGAGGGTGTCCAAGCGGAGTCTTATGCCAGTCAGTTGGACATGCTTAAGGATCAAAAAAAGCAATTGGAGTATTTGCAAAAGAGCCTGCAAGAAGGGGAGAACCACTTTCCAGAGGAGGATAAGTTTGGCTACCAAGCCACCTTTCGCGACTACATCAGTCAAGCAGGCAGTCTTAGGGCTAGTACATCGCAACAAAATGAGACCATCGCGTCCCAGAATGCAGCAGCTAGCCAAACCCAAGCTGAAATCGGGAACCTCATCAGTCAAACAGAAGCTAAAATTCGCGATTACCAGACAGCTAAGTCAGCTATTGAAACAGGTGCTTCCTTGGCCAGTCAGAATCTAGCCTACTCTCTCTACCAGTCCTACAAGTCTCAGGGTGAGGAAAATCCGCAAGCTAAAGCTCAGGCTGTTGCGCAGGTTGAAGCACAGCTTTCTCAGTTAGAATCCAGTCTTGCTACTTACCGTGTCCAGTATGCAGGTTCAGGTACCCAGCAAGCCTATGCGTCAGGCTTAAGCAGTCAATTGGAGTCTCTCAAATCCCAACACTTAGCAAAGGTTGGTCAGGAATTGACCCTTCTAGACCAGAAAATCTTGGAGGTGGAGTCAGGTAAGAAGGTACAGGGAAATCTTTTAGACAAGGGGAAAATTACGGCGAGTGAGGATGGGGTGCTTCATCTTAATCCTGAGACCAGTGATTCTACCATGGTTGCAGAAGGTGCCTTACTAGCCCAACTCTATCCGTCCTTGGAAAAAGAAGGGAATGCCAAACTTACAGCTTATCTAAGTTCCAAAGATGTTGCTAGAGTCAAGGTCGGTGATTCTGTTCGCTATATGACGACTCATGATGCCAAGAATCAAATTTTCTTGGATTCTACGATTACAAGTATTGATGCGACAGCTACCAAGACTGAAAAAGGGAATTTCTTTAAAATCGAGGCGGAGACTAATCTAACTTCGGAGCAGGCTGAAAAACTTCGGTACGGGGTGGAAGGTCGTCTGCAGATGATTACGGGCAAGAAAAGTTACCTACGTTATTATTTGGATCAATTTTTGAACAAAGAGTAATGTTCGTGTTTTTGGAGTTAATGCTCAATGAAAATCAAAGAGCAAACTAGGAAGCTAGCCGCAGGCTGCTCAAAACACTGTTTTGAGGTTGCAGATAAAGCTGACGCGGTTTGAAGAGATTTTCTAAGAGTATAAAACCTTGAAGAGTTGGCCCTTCAAGGTTTTTTCTTATACAAATAATCGGACAAAGCTATAAAGCAATAAGATGCTACCAAGTACGATGCGGTATTTACCAAAAAGGGTAAAGTCGTGTTTTTTCACATAGCTT
>NZ_VMMJ01000022.1:0-33046 GCF_013277145.1 Streptococcus sp. 3705
TTTATTTCTGAAGCTAGTAACTCTTAGATAATGAAAATTCCTATCAGTACTTTGTAACTCTATAACACTATTTTTAAGGGGGGACATTTTTATGTCAGAACGTAAATTATTCACGTCTGAATCTGTATCTGAGGGGCATCCAGATAAGATTGCAGACCAAATTTCAGATGCGATTTTGGATGCTATTTTAGCTAAAGATCCAGAGGCGCACGTTGCTGCTGAGACAGCTGTATATACTGGTTCCGTCCATGTTTTTGGTGAAATATCTACAAATGCCTATGTGGATATTAACCGTGTGGTTCGTGATACCATTGCAGAGATTGGCTACACCAATACAGAATATGGATTTTCTGCTGAGACAGTGGGAGTCCATCCGTCACTTGTTGAGCAGTCACCAGACATTGCCCAAGGTGTTAACGAAGCCTTGGAGGTTCGTGGGAATGCAGACCAAGATCCGCTTGACTTGATTGGCGCTGGTGACCAAGGGCTCATGTTTGGATTTGCAGTGGATGAAACAGAAGAGCTCATGCCATTGCCAATCTCACTCAGTCATAAATTGGTTCGTCGTCTGGCAGAACTTCGTAAGTTTGGTGAAATTAGCTATCTTCGCCCAGATGCTAAATCACAAGTTACAGTTGAGTATGATGAAAATGACCGTCCAGTACGTGTGGATACAGTCGTGATTTCAACTCAGCACGATCCAGAAGTCAGCAACGAACAAATTCACAATGATGTCATTAACAAGGTTATCAAAGAGGTTATTCCAGCCTCTTACTTGGATGAGCAAACAAAATTCTTCATCAATCCTACTGGTCGTTTTGTAATCGGTGGACCTCAAGGAGACTCAGGTCTGACTGGTCGTAAAATTATCGTAGATACTTATGGTGGCTACTCTCGTCATGGTGGTGGTGCCTTCTCTGGTAAGGATGCGACTAAGGTGGATCGTTCAGCTTCTTATGCAGCTCGCTACATTGCTAAAAACATTGTTGCAGCAGGTCTTGCTAAGAAGGCGGAAGTACAATTGGCTTACGCTATCGGTGTTGCGCAACCTGTATCTGTTCGTATTGATACTTTTGGTACAGGAACAGTAGCTGAAAGCAAACTTGAAAAAGCGGCTCGTCAAATCTTTGACCTTCGTCCTGCAGGAATTATCCAAATGCTGGACCTTAAACGTCCAATTTACCGTCAAACAGCAGCTTATGGACACATGGGACGTACAGATATTGATCTTCCATGGGAACGTTTGGATAAGGTAGACGCTTTGAAAGAAGCAGTCAAATAAAATCTTAAGAGTCCGGGGAAAAAGTCAATTTCAAGAAAAAATGAAGTAAAAAGCGTATAGTATCAAGTTTTTTCAATGACTGACACTATACGCTTTTTACTTTTAAAGAATTTTTATTCAGCCTCTTTTACTGACAAGACATTGCACACACAAATAATTGAATTTTGGTAAAAATAAGACTATAATTTAGTTAGAAATGATAAAGCATAAAGCTAGAAAGGAGTTTACTGTATCAAATCTGTACAGTAAGATTAAAATCATGAAAAAGAAAACAATAGCAATTATACAATATGTATTTTGTATCTCATAGCTCCTTATATAGCTCTTCAGTTGTGTAGTATGAACAGAAGTTTAGTGGGTGAGCTCTTTATTATTTTCTTTATTCTGTTGACTATTTCATTCTGGTTTAGTATTTGGAATCTAGAAAAAGCACTAGCTAATGATTCACAATAGAAACTCCAAATATTTAGAACTGTTTTACACAGGTCTAAAAATCTCTACAACATCTTTCCGAAAAACTATAATTTTCTTGAAAAATAAATAAGTCTATGCTATACTACTAGTAGACTTATTTATGGAGAAAATACATGAAACGTGAGATTTTACTGGAACGAATCGACAAACTAAAACAAATCATGCCCTGGTATGTTTTGGAATACTATCAATCTAAGCTGGCTGTACCTTACAGTTTTACAACCTTGTACGAATACCTCAAGGAATACGATCGATTTTTTAGTTGGGTTTTGGAGTCTGGTATTTCAAACGCTGATAAAATGTCTGATATTCCTTTATCTGTCTTGGAAAATATGTCTAAGAAAGACATGGAATCTTTTATCCTTTATCTACGTGAACGTCCTTTGCTGAATGCTAATACAACCAAGCAAGGTGTTTCTCAGACGACTATCAATCGGACCTTGTCAGCCCTCTCCAGTCTTTACAAGTATCTAACCGAGGAGGTTGAAAACGACCAGGGGGAGCCTTATTTCTATCGAAATGTAATGAAGAAAGTTTCAACCAAGAAAAAGAAAGAGACACTTGCTGCCAGAGCTGAAAACATCAAGCAAAAACTCTTTTTAGGTGATGAAACAGAAGGTTTTCTTACTTATATTGACCAAGAGTACCCACAACAGCTCTCTAATCGAGCTCTCTCATCATTCAACAAAAATAAAGAACGTGATTTGGCCATTATTGCCCTTCTCTTGGCATCTGGTGTCCGTTTATCTGAAGCTGTTAATCTGGATCTAAGGGATCTCAATCTAAAAATGATGGTTATCGATGTCACTAGAAAAGGGGGCAAACGTGACTCGGTCAATGTCGCTGCTTTTGCTAAGCCTTATTTAGAGAATTATCTGGCCATTCGAAATCAACGCTATAAGACGGAAAAAATAGATACAGCCCTTTTTTTGACTCTCTACAGAGGAGTTCCTAATCGTATCGATGCTTCCAGCGTTGAGAAAATGGTTGCTAAGTACTCTGAGGACTTCAAAGTCCGTGTAACACCCCATAAACTACGCCATACGCTAGCAACCAGGCTCTATGATGCCACTAAATCGCAAGTTTTGGTCAGTCACCAGCTAGGACATGCCAGCACACAAGTCACTGACCTCTATACCCATATCGTCAATGATGAACAAAAGAATGCCTTGGATAGTTTATAGATTACATAAATTAAATTATGTAATAAATAAGAAAGGGATTCAATAAACTATTAATCCTATCAAATATCAAATACAATTGCTAACAGAGTAAACAGCTTTAAAGAATCTGAAATAAAATTTATGTGCCCATTAGCTTGCTTTTCTTTGTAATATCCTGGATATGCAAATCACTTATAATTGGTATTCATCTCAAAATAAGAGGATTCCACAAAAATAAATCAAATTGAACATCTATAAAAACATGCTACCTACAATGTCCAATATTTTATCAGAAAATAAAATTCCGCTAAAAACAATCACGGGCAGGGTTTGATCATTCCGACTCTGAAGTCACTACTTCTATCTATACCCACGTCACGAAGAACATGAAAGATAAAGCAATCAATGTACTGGATAAAGTTATGAAAAAGATTTTTTAAAAAGTTTGGCTCTATAATATTTGTAGTGGGTAAATCCCCTATAGATATTATGGAGCCTATTTTAGGGTAGAAAAAAAGTCCCATATAACCTATAATGAAAAGCAACCAAACCATCATTAGAAAGAATCATATGGAACAATTACATTTTATCACAAAACTACTCGATATCAAAGACCCAAATATCCAAATTATAGATATCATCAATAGGGATACCCACAAGGAAATCATCGCTAAACTGGATTATGATGCCCCATCTTGTCCTAATTGCGGAAGCAAAATGAAGAAATATGACTTTCAAAAACCGTCTCCTCGAAACCACTGGCAAGGCTACTAGAATTCTTCTGAAAAAGCGACGTTTCAAGTGCTATCAGTGCTCAAAAATGATGGTTGCTGAGACTCCTCTAGTAAAGAAAAATCACCAAATCCCTCGTATCATCAACAAAAAGATTGCCCAGAAGCTAATTGAAAAGACTTCTATGACCGACATTGCTCATCAGTTGTCTATTTCAACTTCAACTGTTATTCGCAAACTCAATGACTTTCGTTTTAAGCATGATTTTTCTCGTCTTCCTGAGATTATGTCCTGGGACGAGTATGCATTCACTAAGGGAAAGATGAGTTTCATTGCTCAAGATTTTGATAAGCTCAATATTATCACTGTTCTTTAGGGAAGAACACAAGCCATCATAAGAAATCATTTTCTGAGCTACAATCGCGCTGTTCGTTGTCAGGTGAAAATCATTACTATGGATATGTTTATCCCCTACTATGACTTGGCTAAACAGCTTCGATTTCGAATTTCTAGGCTCAGGCTGAAACAGTCTCCCAGACTGTTTCACTCCCTAATGCAAAAATTGTACTTGATCGTTTTCCCCTTCGTTATTACATTTCTAAACTCAGGCTAAAACAGTCCACTGGACTGTTTTACTCCAACACTTAAGCCGTGCTATGAGTCGTTTGCGTGTCCAAATCATGAATCAGTTTGAACGAAAATCTCATGAATACAAGGCTATCAAGCGCTACTGGAAACTCATTCAACAGGATAGTCGTAAACTCAGTTATAAACGTTTTTATCGCCCTACTTTTCGCATGCACTTAACCAATAAAGAGATTCTAGACAAGATTTTGACCTATTCAGAAGGATTGAAATGCCACTATCATCTCTATCAACTCTTGATTTTTCACTTTCAGAATAAGGAACCGGATAAATTTTTCGGACTCATTGAAGATAATCTAAAGCGGGTTCATCCTCTTTTTCAGACTGTCTTTAAAACCTTCCTCAAAGATAAAGAGAAAATCGTCAACGCCCTTCAGTTACCCTATTCTAATGCCAAATTAGAAGCAACCTATAATCTCATCAAACTTATCAAACGAAATGCCTTTGGTTTTCGGAACTTTGAAAACTTCAAAAAAACGGATTTTCATCGTTCTAAACATCAAAAAAGAAAGGACGAAATTTGTCCTTTCTAGATATTAGCTTTTCGGCTCTATAATATTTGTAGTGGGTAAATCCCCTATAGATATTATGGAGCCGTTTTTATTGTAGAAAAAAAGTCCCATAAGCTCTATAATGAAAAGCGACCAAACCATCATTAGAAAGAATCCTATGGAACAATTACATTTTATCACAAAACTACTAGACATTAAAGACCCTAATATCCAATTTATGGATGTCATCAATAGGAATACCCACAAAGAAATCATCGCTAAACTGGACTATGAGGCCCCATCTTGCCCTGATTGTGGAAGGCAAATGAAGAAATATGACTTTCAAAAACCGTCTAAGATCCCTTACCTAGAAACGAGTGGTATGGCTACTAGAATTCTACTTAGAAAATGTCGTTTTAAGTGCTATCAGTGTTCAAAAATGATGGTTGCTGAGACTCCTCTAGTAAAGAAAAATCATCAAATCCCTCGTATCATCAACCAAAAAATTGCTCAGAAGCTGATTGAAAAAACTTCTATGACTGATATTGCCCATCAGCTGGCCATCTCAACTTCAACTGTCATTCGCAAGCTCAATGATTTCCGTTTTAAGCATGATTTTTCTCGTCTGCCTGAGATTATGTCTTGGGATGAGTACTCCTTTACAAAGGGAAAAATGAGTTTCATTGCACAAGATTTTGAAAAGCTCAATATCATCACTGTTCTCGAGGGAAGAACACAAGCTATTATTCGAAATTACTTTCTTAAATATGATAGAGTCGTCCGATGTCGAGTGAAAATCATTACTATGGATATGTTTAGCCCTTACTATGACTTGGCTAAACAGCTTTTTCCAAACGCTAAAATCGTGTTGGATCGTTTCCATATTGTCCAACACATGAGCCGTGCTATGAGTCGTATGCGTGTCCAAATCATGAATCAGTTTCATCGAAAATCCCATGAATACAAGGCTATCAAGCGTTACTGGAAACTCATCCAACAAGATAGTAGGAAACTCAGCTATAAACGTTTTTATCGCCCCACTTTTCGCATGCACTTGACGAATAAAGAAATTCTAGACAAGATTTTGAGCTATTCAGAAGACTTGAAACACCACTACCATCTCTATCAACTCTTCCTTTTTCACTTTCAGAATAAGGAACCGGATAAATTTTTCGGGCTCATTGAGGACAATCTAAAGCAGGTTCATCCTCTTTTTCAGACTGTCTTTAAAACCTTCCTCAAGGATAAAGAGAAAATTGCCAACGCCCTTCAACTACCCTATTCCAACGCCAAACTGGAAGCCACCAATAATCTTATCAAACTTATCAAGCGCAATGCCTTTGGATTTCGGAACTTTGAAAACTTCAAAAAACGGATTTTTATCGCTCTGAATATCAAAAAAGAAAGGACGAAATTTGTCCTTTCTAGATATTAGCTTTTCTTCAACCCACTACAGTTGACAAAGAGCCCAAAAATAGCCCTTCGGATAAAATCCGAGGGGCTAGAAACGTTGTTAAATCAACGGCCGAACTTTTGAGTTTCAAGGTTCGGGATAAAATAGTTCACTGAACTATTTTATTTTTTCAAGTTGTAGAATGATTTCAATCCACGGTATTCAGCTACTTCACCAAGTTGGTCTTCGATGCGAAGCAATTGGTTGTATTTAGCGATACGGTCTGTACGTGAAAGTGAACCAGTCTTGATTTGTCCTGCGTTAGTTGCAACTGCGATGTCAGCGATTGTTGAATCTTCAGTTTCACCTGAACGGTGTGATACAACGGCAGTGTAACCAGCTTCTTTCGCCATTTCGATAGCGTCGAATGTTTCAGTAAGAGTACCGATTTGGTTAACTTTGATAAGGATTGAGTTAGCAGCACCTTCTGCAATACCTTTTTCAAGGTAAGAAGTGTTTGTTACGAAGAAGTCGTCACCAACCAATTGAACTTTACCACCAAGACGTTCAGTAAGAGCTTTCCAACCGTCCCAGTCATTTTCATCCATACCATCTTCGATAGTGATGATTGGGTATTTGTTTACCAATTCTTCAAGATAGTCGATTTGTTCTGCAGCAGTACGTACAGCTGCTCCTTCACCTTCGAATTTAGTGTAGTCGTAAACTTTACGTTCTTTATCGTAGAATTCTGATGAAGCACAGTCAAATCCGATAAATACGTCTTTGCCAGGAACATATCCAGCAGCTTCGATCGCAGCAAGGATAGTTTCAACTCCGTCTTCAGTTCCTTCAAAACGAGGAGCAAATCCACCTTCGTCACCTACGGCTGTTTCCAAACCACGAGATTTAAGGATTTTCTTAAGAGCATGGAAGATTTCAGCACCCCAACGAAGAGCTTCTTTGAATGATGGCGCACCAGCAGGTACGATCATGAATTCTTGGAAAGCGATTGGAGCGTCAGAGTGAGAACCACCGTTGATGATGTTCATCATTGGAGTTGGAAGAACTTTAGTGTTGAATCCACCAAGGTAGCTGTAAAGTGGGATTTCAAGGTAGTCAGCAGCAGCACGAGCTACAGCGATAGACACACCAAGGATTGCGTTTGCACCCAATTTACCTTTGTTAGGAGTACCGTCAAGAGCGATCATAGCACGGTCGATAGCTTGTTGATCACGTACATCGTAGCCAATGATAGCTTCAGCAATGATGTTGTTTACGTTGTCAACAGCTTTTTGTGTACCAAGACCACCGTAACGAGATTTGTCACCGTCGCGAAGTTCAACTGCTTCGTGTTCACCAGTAGAAGCTCCTGATGGAACCATACCACGTCCGAAAGCACCTGATTCAGTGTAAACTTCTACTTCAAGTGTTGGGTTACCGCGTGAGTCTAGGACTTCGCGAGCGTAAACATCAGTAATAATTGACATTTTTTACTCTCCTTATGAGTTAAATTTTTTACACCTCTATAATACCTTAAAACCCCTCCTTTTTCAAGAAAAAACGTTATCTTTGTGCAAATTTTCCTTAACTTTATAAAGTAATCGCTTTCTTTTGTCTGTTTTATTCTAACTTTTATGATATACTGTTTTCATGACAGATTTATCAAAACAATTACTTGAAAAAGCTCATGGTGGGCCAAAACTAAATCCGGATGAGCAAAGACGCTATCTTGGTACTTTTGAGGAAAGAGTTCTTGGATATGCAGATATTGACACAGCAAATAGCCCTCAGCTAGAAAAAGGCTTTTTATCTATTTTAGAAAACCTACAGGAAAAAGCAGAGCCACTATTTGTGAAAATCTCACCAACTATCGAATTTGACAAACAAGTTTTCTACTTAAAAGAAGCAAAAGAAACTGATAGTCAAGCTACCATTGTATCTGAAGAGCATACTTCTTCTCCTTTTGGCCTGATTATCCACACCAATGCACCCGTTCAAGTAGAAGAAAAGAACCTTCGACTTGCTTTTGCAAAACTTTGGGAAGTTAAAAAGGAAGAACCATCCAAAACATCCTTATGGAAAAAATGGTTTGGCTAAATATTGCGCATACTTAATAAACGCCCAATATTGGCAGCTGTGCGCTCCAGATAGAGACTGGCATTTTTCAAACTATCTTCCAAAGGTTCACATTTCTCCAAAATTGAAAAGGCAGCTTGAATATTTTCAAATGGTAGGGAAGGTAAATCTTCAGCAAGACTACCACAAATAGCAATGATAGGAACTCCGACAGGGGTTCTTTTTGCAACACCAATAGGCGCTTTACCTGCTAAACTTTGACAATCTAGCCTTCCTTCTCCTACAACAACCAAGTCAGCATCTAAAACTTTCTTATCAAAATCAATCAAATCTAAACAGGTATCAATCCCAGATACGATTCTTGCTTGAGCAAAGGCACACAAACCAGCAGCAAGGCCTCCACCAGCTCCTGCTCCTTTAATTTCCAATGTTGCAGGGGAGACTTTTTCATAAAAATCTTGGATCGCTTGATCTACGGCCTCAAACATAGTAGGATCTAGGCCTTTTTGTTTGCCAAAAATGTAGGTCGCACCTTGATGACCACATAAGGGACTCACGACATCTGCTAAAATACGAATTTGCACATCTTCAGGAATTTCATAGCGATTTTCTGTTGAGACAGAAGCTAAGTTTAGTAAGGATTGACCGCAAGCAGGCAAGACCTTTCCATTCACGTCATAAAATTGATAACCTAAACCAGCAGCAATCCCTATACCGCCATCATTACTGGCCGTGCCACCAACGCCAATATAGATTTCTTTAATATCTTTAGCAATGAGATGGCGAATCAACTCTCCAATCCCACAAGTTTGGATTTGCAGTGGATTTCGTTTCTCTTGCGGAATCTTTCCAAGGCCAACCAAATCAGCAACTTCAAATAGTGCCAGTTTCCCTTTTTGAAAATAGCGCATGGCTTCTTTTTGGCCAAAAGGGCCTGTCACTTGGATCCATTTTTCTTCTAGGTCAAGAGAATGTCGGATAGCATCTACAGTACCTTCTCCCCCATCACCAACAGGGCAGAGGAGATATTCTACATCTGCTATCGATTGTTGGAAACCTCTTTTAATAGCTTCAGCCACCTGTTGAGCAGACAAGCTTTCCTTAAACGAATCTGGTGCAATTACAATCTTCATATTTTCCCTCATTCTAAACAGTCAATCAAAGGTAGAACTTCTAAAAAATCCCTCTTGTCAACATGATTTGGTATTTCTTTTTTGAGTACTTCTTTTGCACAAAAGGCGATTCCTAGTCCCGCTGACTTCAACATCAATAAATCATTGGCCCCATCACCGATTGCAATCGTTCTTTCTTTAGAAAGTTTTAGTTCCTCTCTCCATTGTTCCATAGTCTCTTTTTTAACCTCGGGACTAATAATTTGTCCAACTAATTTCCCTGTTAGAAAGCCACCTTTGACTTCAAGTTGGTTGGCAGAGAAATAGGCAATTCCAAGAGATTTTGCCAATCTTTCAACTATTGGTGTAAAGCCACCGGACACCAGACCAACTAGGATACCATTCTTTTGGAGAATGGAGATGAATTCCTGGGCATTTGGCGATAGATGAATAGTGTTGAAGACTTTATCAAAAACCGAAACAGGAAGACCTTCCAAGAAGGACACTCTGTCTCGTAAACTGCTTTCAAAGTCCAACTCTCCTCGCATTGCCTGACTTGTAAGCTGCGCAATTTCCTCCTCACAAGCTGCCTCTCTTCCTAACAAATCAATCACTTCTTCTAGGATTAAGGTTCCATCAACATCCATGACACACAAGCCTTTTACTTGAGACATCAGTTCTCCTCTCTAAATAGCCAAATAGCCTAAAAATCGTATGAAGTCATCATACGATTTTATCTATTAGTTAACTAAGCTTTGGTACAAGTCTAGATATGACTTGCAGGCTGTATCCCATGAGAAATCACACTCCATAGCTTGTTTTTGTAAGTTTCTCCAAACGTCAGGATGGTTTCTATACAAGTCCAAAGCTGTTTGGAAAGTCCAATTTAACCAATAAGGAGATAGATTGTCAAAGCTAAAGCCTGTACCGCTTCCTTCAATTGGATTGAAAGCGCGAACGGTATCTCGCAAGCCACCAACTTCATGGACCAATGGCAAGGTTCCGTACCGCATCGCCATCATTTGAGACAAGCCACACGGTTCAAAACGACTCGGCATGAGGAAGAGGTCACAAGCAGCGTAGATTTCTTGAGCAAGTTTGACATCAAAAGTGATATTTGCTGATAGCTTGTCTGGGTAAATCTGAGCAAACCATGAGAAAGCTCCTTCAAATGCTGGATCGCCAGTTCCCAAAAGAACAATCTGAACATCATTTTGCAAGATATGGTGAAGACTTTCGACCACCACATCAAAACCTTTTTGACGTGTCAAACGAGAAACAATTCCCACCAGTGGAACGTCGGCTCTAACTGGCAAGCCAACTCTCTCTTGTAATTTTGCCTTATTCTGGGCTTTTCCAGACAAATCTTCCTGATTAAAATGATAGTCTAATAGGGCATCCGTCTGAGGATTATACAGGTCAGCATCAATCCCATTCACGATACCAGAAACTTTACCAGACTCCATTCGAAGAATCTGATCCAAGTTACATCCGAACTGACTGGTCATAATTTCATGAGCATAGCTAGGCGAAACGGTTGAAACACGGTCAGCATAAAGAATACCAGCCTTCATCCAGTTCAGACAGTTGTTCCAGCGAAGGGTACCATCAGCGTAACGTTCAAAGCCAACTCCAAACAAATCCCATAACATTCCCTCTGAAAATTGTCCTTGGAATTCTAAATTATGAATGGTTAAAACAGTTTTAATGCCCTCATAGGCTTGAATCCAACGGTATTTTTCATTTAACAAGAAAGGAATCATAGCTGTATGGTAGTCATGAACATGGAGAAGGTCAGGTATAAAGTCAATCCTTTCCATTGCCTCAATGGCAGCCAGTTGGAAGAAAGCAAAGCGTTCTCCGTCATCAAAATCACCGTAAACATGACCGCGGAAGAAATAATATTGGTTGTCAATAAAGTAGAAGGTTACACCGTTTAAGACGGTTTTCTTAATCCCACAATACTGTCTGCGCCAACCAACACTCACCTCAAAATGAAGCACATCTTCAATTTGATTTCCAAATTTAGCCTCTACCATGTCATAGTAGGGTAAAATCACTGCAACTTCATGTCCCGCTTTTACCAGTGATTTAGGAAGAGCGCCAATGACGTCTCCCAAACCACCTGTTTTTGAAAAGGGTGCACCCTCAGCTGCTACAAATAAAATTTTCATGAATGAATATCCTCTGTTACTTTAGCACCTTTCTTAACGACGACTGGATGTTCTGCAGTTCCACGGATCACAACTCCATCCGCAACTTCAACACCCTTGTCCAAGATAGCATATTCGACCTGAGCACCTTCTCCAATAACAACACGAGGGAATAAGATGCTATCTTTAACCAGGCTATCCTTATGGACATGAATATTACGTGATAAAACAGAATTAGCCACTTGACCTTCAATAATACTACCAGACGCAAACTGAGAAGTACTTACCTTAGATGTATTAGCATAGTAAGTTGGTTCTTCGTTTTTAACCTTTGTATAAATCTTTTGGTTTGGTGAGAAAAGAGAATAGAATTTTTGAGATTCAAGCATATCTTTATTAGCTTGGTAATAAGACTCTACAGAATGAATATTTGCAAGGTAGCCTGTGTACTCGTAGGCAAAAGCCCCTTCTTTTGCAGCCAAATCCCTTAAAACATAACGCAATTTCTCTGGATGTTCTTTCTTAGCCTCTTCTTCCAAACGTTCAATCAACCAAGGTGTATCAACTACAAAAATATCTGTAGACATATTATAGACTTCGTCTGTTGATTTACTATCAAAGAGTTTGTGAGAACGAACATGGTCTGTTTCATCCACTTCCAAGATTGCGTTTACTTCTGAAATGTCTTTCTTAGCTAGTTTTTTATAAACAACAGTAATAGGTCCCTTCGTTGTGTTATGAAGGTGGAACACTTGGTTCAAATCAATATTAATTAAGACATCACAGTTGAGTGATACTGTTTGGTTTGAACCAGAACGCTTCAAATAAGTAAGAAGTTGATGATAGTATTCTTTTCCAACTGTACTACTTTCCACACGAGTATTGTAAATACCTAGATAATAGTGGCTAAGAAGTGTTGACAAACCCCACTCACGCCCAGAACGGATATGGTCAAAGACGGAACTGATATTGTCTTGTTGGAAAATACCAAAGATACTACGGACACCTGCATTAGCAAGACTTGAAAGCGGGAAGTCGATCAAGCGATATTTACCACCAAATGGCAAACTAGCTACTGGACGATGGTCTGTCAGTGTTGACATATCATGAAAACCAACTGTGTTTCCTAAAATGGCAGAATATTTATCAATCTTCATCTGTTGCTACCCCCACTACTTCATCATATCCTACAACTTGTACTTCTTCTGTTCCATCAATTTCGACACCATCAGAAATAACTGCACCTTCACCAATAATAGCACGTTTGATTTTAGCTCCGTGTCCAATAATGGCTCCACTCATGATAACTGAATCTACTACTTCTGCCCCTTCACGAACTTGCGCGCCTGTTGAAAGAATAGAATGTTTAACAGTTCCATCTACGAAACAGCCATCGACAACCAAAGAATCTTCTACGTGAGCATTTGCACCAAGGAAGTTTGGCGGTGAAATCAAGTTTCTTGAATAAATCTTCCATTGACGGTTACGGCTATCTAAGGCATTTTCTGGAGAAATGTACTCCATGTTGGCTTCCCAAAGTGACTCAATCGTACCAACGTCTTTCCAATACCCATTAAATTCGTAGGCATAGACACTTTCACCAGACTCAAGGTAATTTGGAATGACATTTTTACCGAAGTCTGACATATCGACATTGCTCTTTTCAGCAGCGACTAACATATTGCGGAGACGTTGCCAATCAAAGATGTAAATCCCCATAGAGGCTTTGGTAGATTTAGGTTGGGCTGGTTTCTCTTCAAATTCAACAATGCGGTTATTGGCATCGGTGTTCATAATACCAAAACGGCTAGCTTCTTTAAGAGGAACATCAAGAACTGCTACTGTCAAACTGGCATTATTATCCTTGTGTGACTGGAGCATAGCATCATAGTCCATTTTATAGATATGGTCCCCAGAGAGAATCAAGACATACTCAGGATTGACGCTGTCGATATAGTCGATATTTTGGTAAATAGCGTGACTAGTCCCTTCGAACCAACGATTTCCTTCACTTGCAGAATAAGGTTGAAGAATAGAGACACCAGAATTAATACCATCTAACCCCCAACTTGAACCGTTTCCAATATGATTGTTAAGAGCAAGTGGTTGATACTGTGTAATGACTCCAACATTGTGAATCCCTGAGTTGGCACAGTTTGAAAGAGCGAAGTCAATGATACGGTAGCGCCCACCAAATTGCACAGCTGGTTTTGCGATGCTTTGAGTAAGTTTACCGAGACGAGTTCCTTGCCCACCAGCAAGAATCAAAGCTAACATTTCATTCTTCATTTTCTACTCCTTTTTGGTTTTTACTTGTGACGGTTTTTGCAGATTTCAAGCGACGTTTGATTTTCCAAACACTTGCTCCCATAGCCGGTAGGGTAAAGGTCAAGGTCTGCTCATAATCCTTCCATAGTCCTTCTTGTGTTTGCACAGTTTGATTATATTCTTTCCAGACACCGCCCCACTCTTCTAACTCAGTATTCCAGACTTCTTCGTAAATCCCTGCAACAGGAAGTCCGATTGTAAAATCTTTTCGTTCGACAGGTACCATATTAAAGACACAGACTAACATATCATCCTTCTTACCCTTACGGATGAAGGAAAGAACACTCTGGTCTCGATTATCCGCATCAATGATTTCAATACCATCATAGCTGGTATCAATTTCCCACAGACAGCGGTGGTCTTTGTAAAACTGGTTTAGCTGAGAAGTGAAATACTTCATCTTAGCATTCATTGGATCTTCTAGGTTAGACCATTCCAACTGCTCTTCAGATTTCCATTCTAGAAATTGCCCATATTCACTACCCATGAAGAGCAATTTCTTACCAGGGTGACAAATTTGATAAGTGTAGAGATTGCGCAAGCCTGCGAATTGATTGTAACGATCTCCCCACATCTTATGCATCATACTCTTCTTGCCATGAACAACTTCGTCATGTGAGAATGGTAGGAGATAGTTTTCCTTGAAGACATACATAAAGCTGAAAGTCACTAGGTTAAAGTCGTATTTACGATAAATCGGATCTTCTTCATAGAATCGGAGGATGTCATTCATCCAACCCATATTCCACTTATAATCAAACCCAAGACCATCTGAATCCTTGGTGTCAGTAATCTGAGTAGCTGATGAACTTTCTTCGGCAATCATCATAACATCTGGATGAGCTTGCTTAATGACATCATTCAAACGTTTTAAGAAATAATAGCCTTCGTAGTTTAGATTACCACCATCCTTGTTTGGCGTCCATGGTGCATCATCATAATCAAGATAGAGCATGTTGCTAACAGCATCCACGCGAATACCGTCCAAATGGTAAAAGTCAATCCAGAATTTAATACTAGAAATCAAGAAGGACTGGACTTCATTTTTCCCAAGGTCAAAATTGAGCGCACCCCAACCGTAGTTATGAGCCTTATTATGGTCTTGATATTCAAAAGTCGGTGTCCCATCATAATAGGCCAAGGCATCATCATTGATAGTAAAGTGACCAGGTACCCAGTCCACAATGACCCCAATATTATTTAAATGACATTCCTCAACAAAATCTTGAAACTCTTCAGGACGACCATAGGCATGCTCTAAAGCAAAGTACCCCATAAGCTGGTAACCCCAACTCAAACCGAGAGGGTGAGACATCAAGGGCATAAACTCAATGTGAGTATAGTTCATCTCAACCAAGTAAGGAATCAGCTCATCCTTCAGTTGAGCAAAACTATAAGGACCTCCATCTAGATTTCTCTTCCACGATCCAGCATGAACTTCGTAAATATTGACAGGACGCTCTTCAAAACTCAAGCGTTTTCTACGAGCTAGCCAAAGACCATCTTTCCATTTTTTCTCTGGAATCTCTGTTAAAATCGCTCCAGTACCAGGTCGTGCCTCATATCGAACAGCCAAAGGATCAATCTTCATCAGCTGATGACCATTTGCACGAGTGATATGATACTTGTAAATTTGGCCTTCATGAGCAAGGCTGGTAAAGACTTCCCAGACACCAAATTCATTTCGTTCCATTAAGATTTGGTTTTCTACCCAATTGGTGAAATCCCCTACCAAGTGAACAGCCTGAGCATTAGGTGCCCACACACGGAAAGTATAGCCATACTCACCATTTTTTTCTTCCCTATGCGCTCCTAGATAGTGCTGGAGGTGAAAATTTTCACCAGTCATAAAGGTTTCTAAAGCTTTTTTCTTATCCATACACCCTCCTATTTCTGTAAGCGTTTTCTATAGATTTATTATACTACCTTTTTAGAGAAGATTCAAGTAAATTACTATACTTCTTTAATTATTTTGAAAATCTACAACAAGTTCACTTACTCGTTCAATTGTAAATCAATATTTTTTCAAAAAATTGCGAAAACGCCTTTCTTTTCTCTACTATAATACCAAAAAGTTCGTATTTTTTCTATGATTATTATTGTTTTATAGCAAAAAAATAAAATCAGGAAAACAATTTCCTGACTTTACACGTTTGATGAAAATATTTATCAAATTTTCTATACAAGTGAGTTATCAGCTAAGTTCTTTCTATTCGTTCACTTCCAATGATGTGTTAGAATAGCGAGATAGATGGTCTTTATAAAACACTCAAGACAGCTAGACTAATATCATCTAACACATTGTCTTCTTTTGAGCGACTGTTGGTTACCAACGTAGCTAAATTTCCTGCATTTTCAAATGGATAGGGTTCTGATTTAGCATTCACAACCACCAAGAGGTGTTCTTTGCCGTGAACTTCATAGATAAGGCAGCCGCTATGTTCAATCGCAGAATGCACAAAGACATGATGGTAAATTTCATCATAGCTAGAGTAAGAAAAGGCGCCAGTTTTTGTCTTCAATCGGATGACTTGACGGATAAACTCAATACTGTCTTGACGCTCATTGATCAAATCCCAGTTGACTTGGTTCACACTGTCAGGAGCATTATAGCTATTCATCGCACGCTCTCTATCATCATGTGTCAACTCACCATTCTCACCAGTCGCAACCAGTTTGGTACGACCAAATTCTTGACCGATTTCCATAAAGGCCATCCCTTGCATGAGTAGGTTCATAGCTGTGGCTGTCTCAACCTTGTGCATGATTTGTTCTGAACTTTGGTCTGGATGAAGAGTTGCCAATAAATCGTGAAGATTGTAATTGTCATGGGCTTCTACATAGTTAAGCACCTGATTTGGATGTGTATAGGTTCCTAATTCACGACTTCCTAGGATTGCTTTAGCTAGAATTGGCTCTGTCGCAGCACCACTGACAAAACCTGACTTGATAGCACCGTAAACTTCTCCACCTTTGACAGCATCACGCTGATTGTCATTAAAGAAACCAATATTTGGCATTTCGTAGGCGTTGTCTTTCTTAGCCTTATCATAAGGGGCAAGACCTGTTCCCATATCCCATCCTTCTCCATAGAGGATAATGTTGGGGTCAATTTCATCCAAACTCTGACGAATCATCTGCATAGTCTTGACATCATGAATCCCCATCAAGTCAAAACGGAAGCCGTCAATATTATATTCCTGCACCCAGTATAAAAGAGAATCAATCATGTACTTGCGGAACATTTCGTGTTCACTGGCTGTTTCATTTCCAACACCCGTTCCATTCTGGAAGGTACCATCTGGATTCATACGATAATAATAGTCAGGGACAGTTGTTTGGAAAGGTGCATCAACAACTGAGAAGGTATGGTTATAGACCACATCCATAATAACACCAATACCCGCATCGTGGTAAGCTTGAACCATGGTCTTCAAATCACGAATGACCTGAGCTGGATCATCTGGATTAGTTGAAAAACTAGTTTCTGGCGCGTTATAGTTTTGTGGATCATAACCCCAGTTGTAGGTTACATTTCCATCCTCATCGTATTCTTTATGACGGTCTGCAATTGGTTGCAACTGAACATAATTGTAGCCCAACTTCTTGATGTGATCAAAAGCAGTTGACTGACCGTACTGGTTAACCGTTCCAGTCTGAGCAGCACCCAAGAACGTTCCTCGAAGATGTTCATCCACACCTGAGGTCGGTGATTGGGTCAAATCACGAATATGCATTTCACAAATAACTGCCTTACATGGATTTTCCAAACGCCAAGCAGCATCAGAACCATGCTTGACCTCGAAATTTTCGACTTGTTTTTCTGCATGGCTCAGAATAGCAGAACGTTTGCCATCAGGGCTGGTCGCGATTGTATAAGGATCACGTGTCAGTGTTTGGTGATGAGGGAATTGGACTTGATACTGATAAGCCTTACCAGTCAAATCTTCCTCAACATCCAAACTCCAGACACCAATAGTATTGTCCTTATGGTTATAAGAGTAGCGATTGCCTCTCTCCATATCAAAAGTCTTCCAAACAGGTGCATCATTAGTAGCTGATTCATAAACGACAACCTGCACTGCTGTCGCTGTTGGAGCCCAAAGGGCAAAATGAGCCTGATTGTCCTCTACATGGCAACCCAATTCCCCTTGGTAACCCCAGTGGTGGTCGAAACTAGCGCTATTGATAGCCTTGTCAAAGGCAAAAGGATTTTGATTCTTATAGAAAGGACTGGCAATAGCAGGATTTTCAGAATAATAAATTCTATCATCGCCTTCCAAAATCCAGACCTCCGTTAAGAGAGGATAGTGATTAAAACGGATGGCATATTCTTTACTGGTTTGGCCGGTATGAACCACAAAATTCAAGCTTTCTAAGGGATGAACGCTTGGGTGTTCAAAACTAAATAAGGCACCAAAATAATCTTCTTGGTAAGTTAGTAAATCAATTCGTTGATCCTTACTCTTTACAAAAGAGCAAGTGTCATATTCACCATTCTTGCGATGGTAATGAATGCGCATAGGGTAGGTATACATTTTTATTTTTCCTTTTTACTTTTTAATTTGTTTCTGTTTTACTAATAAATTTTTGACTAATTTTGTCCCGATTAACAAACATTGTCATTCTATCTAAACTCTGTTTTTAAAAGATCATTACAAACTTTCGAGCCAAGCTTCATCTCGAACTTCGATACCAAGTTCTTGTGCTTTTTGAAGTTTACTTCCAGCGTCTGCACCTGCAACAACAAGGTCTGTCTTTTTAGAGACACTGCCTGTCACCTTGGCACCCAGACTTTCGAGTTTGCTTTTAGCTTCTGAGCGTTTGAGACGTTCCAATTTTCCTGTCAATACAACGGTCAAACCTGACAAGGCCGCATCTGCCACTACAGTCTGACCTTTATAATCCAGATTGACTCCTGCTTCTTTCAATTCTCTTAGGAGAATTTCAGAGCCTTCTGTCGCAAAATAAGTTTGAAGACTTTTGGCAATCACCCCACCCAGACTTTCAATACTAGCCACTTCCTCTGGATCTGCCTGAGCCAGATTTTCAATTGAGTGGAAATGTTGAAGTAAGAGCTGACTAGCCTTGTTTCCGACATGGCGAATTCCCAAACCAAACAAGAGCTTCTCGGCAGAATTTTCCTTAGATGCTTGGATAGCCTGATACAGTTTAGCAGCGGATTTTTCCTTAACCCCCTCTAAAAGGAGGAAATCCTCTTCTTGCAAACGATAAATATCCGCCACATCCTTGACTAAATTGGCAGCAAATAGCTTCTCAACAATAGATGGCCCAAGGCCTGTAATATTCATGGCATCTCGAGAGGCAAAGTGAATCAAACCTTCCATGATTTGGGCAGGGCAACGTGGATTGATACAACGCAGGGCCACTTCATCTTCAAAGTGCAACAAGTCAGAGTCACAACTTGGGCAGTTTGTAGGGATATCTAGTTTCTCTTCAGAAATCCGTTTGGACTCTACCACACGTAAAACGGCAGGGATGATGTCCCCAGCCTTATAGACGATAACCGTGTCGTCTTTGCGGATATCTTTTTCAGCAATATAATCCACATTGTGCAGAGTTGCACGGCTAACAGTTGTACCAGCCAGTTGTACTGGTGTTAGATTGGCAGTTGGGGTTACAACACCCGTACGGCCAACTGTCCAGTCAACTGAGAGTAGTTGAGCTTCTTTTTCTTCAGCTGGGAACTTGTAAGCCACTGCCCACTTTGGAGCCTTAACGGTAAAGCCAAGTTCTTCTTGACCTGCTAGGTCATTGACCTTGATCACCACCCCATCGATATCATAAGACAGATTGTCCCGTTCTTGTCCTACTTCTTGGATAAAATTCCAGATTTCATCTATGTTTTCAGCCAAAATCCGCTTAGGATTAACTACAAAACCGAGCTGTTCTAGGTGCTTCAAAACCTTTTCTTGGCTGTCACGAGTTGAAGGACTGGCTTCTTGATAGAGGAAAGTCGCAAGATTGCGCTTGGCTACTACTGCTGTATCTAACTGCCGAAGGGTTCCTGCTGCTGCATTACGAGGATTAGCAAATTCAGGCTCTCCATTTTCTTGCCGAGCTTGGTTAACCTGGTCAAAAGAAGCGCGTGGCATGTAACATTCCCCACGAACTGTGATATCTAGTTCTTCTGGCAAGGTCAAAGGAATGTCCTTAACACGTTTGAGATTTTCTGTTATATTTTCACCAATAGAACCATCTCCACGCGTTGCCCCAGCAACTAAAATCCCCTTTTCATAAGTCAGCGAGATAGATAAGCCATCGATTTTCAGCTCACAAATATAGGTCGGATGAGCCACTTCCTTACGAACACGCGAATCAAAAGCTTCAAGCTCCTCACGTGAAAAAGCATCCTGCAAACTATAAAGAGGATACTGATGACTGTATTTTTCAAAACCATCTAAAACCTTGCCACCAACACGATGGGTCGGACTTTCTGCTAACACTTGATCTGGATAAGCAGTTTCTAACTCGACCAACTCACGATAAAGACGGTCATACTCACTGTCTGAAACCGACGGATTATCGCTGGTATAGTACTCAGTCGCATAGCGATTGAGTAAGGTGACTAACTCATTCATTCTTTTATTCATAAGACCATTTTACCATAAACTAAGCCCTCCTCACAAACGAGAAGGGCGGAAAAAATACTTAGATTGGAATTATTTTTGAAGTCCAAGCAAACTTATGTCTCTTTTTCAAAATGAGTTCGAACATAAATAAATGATATACAAGACAAGATGAGAACACCACTTCCAATTATCAGGAAAGAAGAGAGATGTACACTTGGCAAGACTGTCATAAATCCTTTTGCAATAGGCATAAATAGAATAGCTAAGGTAAAAATTGTACTTAGTACTCTCCCAAGAAATTCGCTCTCAACCTTGGTTTGTACTTGAGTAAAAAAGTGAATATTAAAAATCGTCATAAACAATTCACAAACTAAATTTCCAGAAAAGGAAAGAAAATTTGGCAGTGGTAATCCCATCATAAAAACTCCGACACCTGTCAAAGCCAGTAAAATCAACAGATTATAAACATTAGCTTTAATTTTACTAGCTAGAAGAGCCCCAATGATGGAACCAATAGCCCCCATAGTTAAAATACTTGCATAGGCTCCTTCTGACCCGTAAAGCTGATTCGAAAAGGGGAGGAGAAATTCAAAAGCGGCAAAAAAGAAATTAACGCTGGAAGCTACCAGCAAAAGGAAAAAAATTTCTTGCTGATGCCAGATATAGTGTAACCCATCCTTGATATCTACAAAAATATCTCTCCCAGTAAAAGCCTTTTTCTCTTGAACTTTTGCTTCCTCTTTTGGAAGGAAAGCCACTAGAACAAAAGCAATGAAAAAAGTCAGCGAGTCTAGTAATAGCGTCATATGGAGACTTGCAAATTGTAAAACAAGGAAGGAAAGAACAGGAGAGCTAACACCTACAACCTGCAAAACCAGCTCTAAGCGAGAATTATAGATCACAATCTCATCTTTCTCAACAACCTCAGTTATAATGGCTTTATTGGCTGTACGAGAAAATGCGAAAGCAATAGCCTGAACAATATTGGCAACAATCAAAGCGCCAATCATCCAGCTGTCATTCCTTATGAAAGAAATAGCCAGACAAAGAATCCCGCAAACAAGGTCCGTCGCCATTAAAATCCTACGACGAGAAAAACGATCTGAAATGACTCCGCCAAAGGGATTTACGAGAATAGATGTGACGAGTTCAGAAATCTGATACATTCCTAAAACTGTCTGTCCCATAGTTCCCATGGAAGCCAACCAGACACTATTTCCATAATCATAGAGCATATTCCCTATCTTGTTAACAGCTCCGCGGCTAATCAACTGTACTGCATAGCGATTCATATAAAAACTCCTCTCAAATTTTGAAACTATTGTATCAAAACTGAAAGGAGCTTTTTATTTTTTCCCTTATTTGGGAAAATTAACTTTTGACAAATTTTTCGTAGTGTTCCTGATAGTAGGCTACTTGCTCTGGGAGACCTAGCACATCAAAAATATGCATGGTCTCTTGCATCTGCTTACAACCTTCTTTACACTGTCCTTTTTGGTACAAGGCAAAGCCTTTTAGATAATGGAAAATATTACGCTCATAAAGCTTAATACCTTTACCAATAATCTTCTCTGTATAAGTCTCAAAATAGCTTGCATTGTCAAAAGAAAGATGCTCTAAACAATGCTGGTAACAATTGAGGGCCAAAATCAAAACCAATCTCTTATGGCGACCAATCTCTTGGTAAAATTCCTCCCTCTCCATAACTTCTCTACCAATCCGAGTGACATAGTCCACATCGTAGAAACTATAGAGGTTACCGAAAAGAATCAACTCATACATGGTCCATTCTTCTGTTTTGAAGAGATAATCTGCTACCTTATCCAAATCATCCTGCTTCATCTCATAAGTCGAATCTCTTTGACAAATCAGACCTTGTAGCAAAATCCAGTTCAGCTCAAAATAAAGGGGAGTCGTCGAACTCTTAGCCTTTTCAAGTTGTTCTTCTTGAAGCTTTTGAAAACCTGCAATATCATTTGAGTAGTAAAGTGGGATAATCTGTGCCATCATAGACACATGTTCATGATTATGGAAATCCCTTGCCTTATCCATGAAATTTTCGATTGTGACATGAATGTTATCCAAAATCTCAAAGAAACGTGAGACTGCTAGGTCAGACTCCCCAAGCTCAAAGCGAGATAACTGAGAGGTGGAGCAGGACTCGCCTGCCGCCTCCTTTAAAGAATAATTTCCACTTGTCCGAAATTCACGAAATACTTTTCCAAGATGTTCCATTTTACACCTGCTCTGATAATTCTTCCCACTCAAGCATGGCCTCTTCCTGACGATGGCTGATTTTGTCCAACTCAGCCTGCAATTCCATCAGTTTGTCGGCATCGTTTGTTTCCAACATTTGTTCAGAAATGGCTTGACTTTGACTTTCTAACTCTTCAATTTCAGCTTCTAGACTTTCTATTTGTCGCATGAGCTTACGAACTTCTTTTTGACTTTCTTTCTGAGCTTGATAGTCATTAACTGGGCTTGCTTCTTTTGCTTGATTGCTGGTTGAAGCTTCCTCAGTTTGAATCATTTCTACTTCTGATTTCTTCTCAACATAGTAATCGTAATCTCCAAGATAGAGAGTTGATCCATTCTCTGACAATTCCAGTACATGAGTTGCCACACGATTGATAAAGTAACGGTCGTGGCTGACGAATAGAAGAGTTCCATCAAAGTCAATCAAGGCATTTTCTAGCACTTCCTTGCTATCAATATCCAAGTGGTTGGTCGGCTCGTCAAGGATCAGGAAGTTGTTGTTTTCCATAGACAATTTAGCCAAAAGCAAACGAGCTTTCTCGCCACCTGACAGCATGCCAACTGATTTTTTAACATCCTCTCCTGAGAAAAGGAAGGCACCTAGACGGTTACGAATTTCAACTTCTGGTGTCAGTTTAAAATCATTCCAGAGTTCATCCAGTACAGTATTACTTGGTGTCAGCTTGCTTTGGGTTTGGTCATAGTAACCAATCTCAACATTAGCGCCAAAGCGCTTTTCACCCTTGATAAAAGGAATCTGATCCACGATTGATTTGATAAAGGTTGACTTGCCAATACCATTGGGACCAACGATAGCGACAGCATTCATCTTACGAAGGTCTAGGTTAATCGGTTGTGACAAGACTTCCTCGTCATAACCAATAGCCGCATTTTCAACAGTCAGGACAACATTGCCCGACGTTTTTTCAGACTGGAAAGTCATGTTAGCAGATTTCTTACCAGCTTCAGGCTTGTCCAAACGCTCCATTTTTTCCAGTTGTTTGCGTCGAGATTGGGCACGTTTGGTCGTTGAAGCTCGGACTAGATTGCGGTTGACAAAGTCTTCCAGAGCAGCGATTTCCTTCTGCTGTTTTTCATAGTTTTTTGCCTCAGTAGCTAGTTTTTGCTCCTTCAGCTCGACAAAGCGAGAATAATTGCCCACATAGCGATCCAAGGAATGCTTGGTCAAATCCAGCGTAATTGTCGCAACCTTGTCCAAGAAATAACGGTCATGGCTGACGATAATAAGGGCACCGCTATAATTTACCAAGTAATTCTCTAGCCAGGCAATGGTTTCAATATCCAAGTGGTTGGTTGGCTCGTCCAAAACCAAGAGATTGGGCTTTTCAAGGAGCATTTTGGCTAGAGCCAAACGAGTATTTTGACCACCAGAAAGCTCAGCTATTTTCATCTGCCACATAGACTCGTCAAACTTGAATCCATTCAAAATCGCTCGAATATCAGCTTCATAGGTAAAGCCGCCTGCTTGGCGAAAATTCTCAGATAAGCGATCGTAATCTGACATCAGTTTATCCAAATCCTCACCAGACTTTTCACCCATCTCCAGCTCCATCTGACGAAGTTGTTTCTCAGTCCGACGCAAGTCATCAAAGACATGAAGCATCTCATCGTAGATGGTATTTTCAGACTCAAAACGACTATCTTGAGCTAGGTAAGACAGAGAAATATCTTTTTTCTTATTGATTTCTCCACTAGTTGGCTCCTCTTCTCCAACTAAAATCTTCAAAAGAGTAGACTTACCTGCACCATTTTTCCCAACAAGGGCAATCCGATCTCGTTCATCAACTTGCAGGTTGATATTATCGAAAAGAACCTCTCCTGCAAAAGAACGTTCAATTTTATTAGCTTGTAAAATAATCATACAAGTAGTATAGCATGTTTCCCTAAGGCATTCAAGATAATGGTCTTAACCCAAATATCCTAGAAAAACCGACTCTGTTTATGCTTGGTATTAAAAAACATTTGGATTAGAAATTCTATTTATTTTGCAAGATAGATGGTAAAACATTTTTACTCGTTCACAAGAGTGACTCAAACTCGGCGACGGTCATACCCAACTGCTCACTCGCAACCTCAGAAGTCAGAAGACCTTGGCGAACGAGATTTACTAGACCTACTTTTAATCCCTGTTCAATGCCCTCTGCACGACCTCGTTCTAAACCTTGTTCAATGCCTTCCGCCCTAGCAGTTTCCAAGGCATAGTCCTGTGCTAACAAGGCCTGTTCTTCACGCATACGTAGTTGACTAAACATTTTCCTGTCCTCCTCGGACCAGCTCTTGTAGTCCAGCAGTTGGTCTGCTTGGCTGATGGCTCGCTCAGGTTCTTGGGTAAAGGGCTTGTTACCAAAAAACTCCAACTACGGCTTACGAACCTCGTCTTTGCTGGTTTCTCTGTATTTTTTTAGTCCTTATTTGTGATGGCCTTTCAATAGCACCTCAAACTCAGCCACAGTCATACCCAACTGCTGACTGGCAACCTCAGATAGCAGCAGACCTTGGCGAACGAGATTTACTAGACCTACTTTTAATCCCTCTTCAATGCCTTCCGCCCTAGCTGTTTCCAAGGCATAGTCCTGTGCTAACAAGGCCTGTTCTTCTCGCATACGTAATTGACTAAACATTTTCCTGTCCTCCTCGGACCAGCTCTTGTAGTCCAGCAGTTGGTCTGCTTGGCTGATGGCTCGCTCGGGTTCTTGGGTAAAGGGTTTGTTCCCGAAAAACTCCAACCACGGCTTGCGAACCTTATCTTTGCTGGTTTCTCTATATTTTTTTAATTCCAAGAACGCCATCTTGACTAGATGGTTTTCTTGACCGTTATTTGTGATGGTTAAGACCTCACCTGTCGTGTCCTCTCGCATACTAAAGCTATGAAAAGCCAGGTCATCTGAGAAATAATTGCTATCCACAATTGCGATTGCGTATACTGGTGCGATATGTTTGTAACTCTGGTGAGTATTTCCTTCTTGCTGGCGGATTTTTTCAAGATTTTGATTGACCTGACTACACAGGTAAGCCCACAGGCGATTGATGAAAAAATTCTGATGATGAACTTGGATTTCGATAATAGCCTGCGTGCCATTGTCCAACTCCGCCAAGACATCAATACTAATATAGAAATCCTGGGCCGAGTACGGCAGGGAAGGCAAGACGTGAATATTGCTCCCCTCCAAAATGGTCACATTTTTTGCTGGCAAGTCCAACATATCACGAATAAATTGACAAGTGATTTCTGGATTGCTGAAAATTTTCTTAGCAACCAAGTCATTGGTCGGGCTGATTCCCGGATGACGTACAGTCATATTTCTTCTCCTTTCATTATAGCACATTTTTTAATCTAATTTACTAGATTCGATGCTTCTATCTATTTATTCGGAAAAAGAGTAGAAAAACAAAAGAAATATCAAACTTTATAGCAAAATGAAATAAACTCTGAACAAATAGGATAGTAAAGTCGAATCAATTTCTAGCAATGTTTTATAAGTTATAATGCTCTATTCTGAATTTGAGAGAACATATAATTTAAAGAGACTGGACCAAAAACTCAACTTCCGTAAAAAATGAAGTAAATCTTTCCACAATAAAACGCATAGTCTCAAGTTTTTCAATACCTGATACTATGCGTTTTTCTGATTTGAGAGGCTTTTTTCTCAGTCTCTTCTTAATCTTAGCTTTTCTCAACCTGCTACAGTTGATAAAGAGCTTTATTTTTCATCTTCTTTTTTCTTGAAGAATCCTAGTCCTAGACCAGCTAACAAGGTCATGATACCAACGCTAGCCAAGGTAGCATTAGCTTCTGTACCTGTGTTTGGCAATTCCTCTCTTCTATTTGTCTCAGAAGTCGGAGTATTTGCTTCTGGAGTGTTTGGAGTTGGAATTTGACTTTCTGGTGTTGGAATAGTCGGATCTTGTGGAGTTGGAATCGGTGTGGTCGGTTTCTGTGGAACAGGATTATTAGGCTCTACTGGTGTTATCTTTTCAAATCTATGAATTGTAACACCATCCTTCGTTACAGTTGTAATATATCTGTATCCAGGAATATTTCCTGGCTCATGAGTTCCAGATTTTTCTGGTTTCAATGGCTTACCATTTTCATCCACCCAGATTGTAATATGATTACTTTCTGGAGTTGGTTTTACCGGTTCTTCCGGACTAGGTGTATTTGGAACTTTTACATACTCAATCGGTGTATCCTTACCAGGCTCTGTTGGTACTGGTGGTACCTTGTATCCATTTTCTGGATGTTCTGGATCAACTGGTACTAATGGATTTCCATCTGGTGTCTTAGGTGTATAACCTGGCACATATGGAATCACTGGTGTGTTTGGTTCAACTGGTGTTCCTGGCTGTGGATATTCTGGTTCTCCAGGCTTAGTTGGGTCTGTCGGATCGTTTGGATATGGTAGTGGCGTTGGTGTTTCTACACCTGGCACTTTTGGTATCCATGAACCAAGTTTCTTGTAAACCACTTCAATTGTTTGATTTGCAACAGTTGGTGTTATTCCTTTTCTTTCAGCTACTTCTTTTTGAGCTGGGTCTTTAAGGATGTAACCTTTAACTACTGGTGATGATACTTTATCGAATGTACTATCTCCACCAACTGCTTTCCAATCTCCATAAGCAATCTCACCTGTTACTACGTTAATCTTAGCTTCACGTGTGAATGTCACTTTGTCTGTTGATGGTTCAGAAAGTTTGTTTCCTTCTTCGTCAACATAGTTAATTGTACGTGTTACTTGTTTTGTAGTTTCTAGTTTGTTGATTAAGTCCTCTGTCCATCTTGGAATTGTTGGATCATTTGGATTATTTGGATCTACTGGTGTATCTGGATCGATTGGTTGTCCTGGTACTGGTTTATTTGGATCTTTCGGATCTGTTGGATCAAATGGTTTCACTGGTTTAACACGTGGTGTTAATGTCACCTTGAAGTATTGATCAACCTTAGGATCGTTATCAAAAGTACCCTTAGGTGGATAAGTGTTAGTTTCAACATCATATCCTTTTAGTTTTAATTTCGCAATTGTTGCTTTGATTTCACCGTCTTTTGTTAATGGTGTATTTGAATCTCCTGTTTCTGTGATTGGTGTTTCTAATACATTTCCTTTTGGATCTACGAAGCTTGTGATTGCTTTTTGTTGTCCGTCTTTTACATACTCAATCGGTGTATCCTGACCAGGTTCTGTTGGTACTGGTGGCACCTTATATCCATTTTCTGGATGTTTTGGAGCAACTGGTACTAATGGATTTCCATCTGGTGTCTTAGGTGTATAACCTGGCACATATGGAATCACTGGTGTGTTTGGTTCAACTGGTGTTCCTGGCTGTGGATATTCTGGTTCTCCAGGCTTAGTTGGATCTGTCGGATTGTTTGGATATGGTTTAGGTGTCATATCTGTTCCTGTCGGTGGTGTTACACCTTCTGGTAATCTTGGCACCCAATTTCCTAGTTTAGTATAAACTACTTTTTGATCTAATCCTGTCGAATCTACATTTGTTTCCACTTTATCTACTGAAGCTTTGTCTGCTACATAGCCTGTTAATTCAGGTGTGTCTACTTTTGCTAATTCTTTATCCGCACTTTCCCAATTTCCGTATGTGATTGTTCCTGTAACTGCATTATATGTCGCACTACGTTTGAAGTGGGCTGTTTGTTTTACAGTTGGTTTCGCATCCGCTATTTCTGGTCCATCCGCAGTTTCTTTCTTAACGTAAGTAATTGTACGTGTTACTTCTTTTTCTAAGTCAGATTTTGCTAATCCAGTTGCTGGCCATTTTGGTCCTTCTGGTTTATCTGGATCTACTGGATCATTTGGATTTTTTGGCTCTGTTACTTCTACAGTACGTTCCTTAACAAGTAATTTGAATACTTGTGTTGGATCTCCATCTGTTGGATCTTTTTCCTTATCAAATTTTTGATTATTTAATAAGTCTTTATTCTCAACTACATATCCACGTTTTTCCAACTCTGCAATCTTAGTTGTTACTGAATCAGTTGGAATCGGCTCACCTGTTTTACCTGAAAGTTCTACTTTCTCTTCTGGTAATTCTACCTCTGTTCCAGTTGTTGTGTTGAACACCTTCACTACAGCTTTTTGAGGATCTTTTTCATACTCAATCGGCGTATCGTTTTCTGGTGTTTCTGGAATCGGTGGTACCTTGTATCCAATTTCTGGATTATTTGGATCAACTGGTTCTAACGGTTTGTCTCCGATTTTTGGTGTGTATCCTGGTACATATGGAATTACTGGTGGAGTTTTTGGTTTTTCAGGAGTTCCTGGAGTTTCACCGTCTGGGGTGCCAGGTTGAGGGTTTGGTGTTTCTCCTGGATTTCCTGGTGTTGTCGGATAATCAGGATATTTAGGTTTTGTTGGATCGTTTGGATCGTTTGGATATGGAATTGGTGTTGGTGTTGGGTTTTCTACACCTGGCACTTTTGGTACCCAGCTTCCAATTTTCTTGTAGACAACTTCCTCTTCAAACGATTCAGTATCAGCTGTCACTTCACTAGAAGGAACCTTCACTTTATCAGCTATATATCCAGTTAATACTGGAGTTTTCACTTCATCTAGTGTTTGTTTATCACTCCATGCACCTATTGTTGTTAGACCTGTCGCTAAGTTAGTAGTTACTTCGCGGGTAAATTCAGCTGTCTTAGTATTCGTTAATTTACCATTATCAACTTCAACTTTTGTTCCATTTATTTCATCAATTTTATAGTATTTAATCGTACGTGTTACAGATTTTGTTTCTGTTTCAACTGATGTACGCTCTCTAAGAATGAGTTCATAAACTTGCGATGGGTCTCCAGTTTCTGAATCTTTTACTTTATCAAACGTTTCACCTTTTAATGGTGTTTTATTATCTACAATATATCCACGTTTTTCTAAGTCTTTGATTTTTTCATCAAGCTTTGTTGAAGGAATTGCAGCGTCTGGTATACCACTATCGATACTTACTTTTTCATTCGGCAATTCTATTTTTACGCCATCTCTGATCGTATAGACTTTTACTACTGCTTTTTGTGGATCTGGTGTATAGTTTATTTCTATATTTGTTTTTGGATCTGTTGGAGTTGGTGGTGTATATCCTTCCGTTAAATCTGTTGGATTTTTCGGTACTAAAGGAGTTCCGCCAACATTTGGTGTATAACCTGGCACATATGGAATCACTGGTACATTTGGTGTAGTAGGATCCGTTGGATCTCCAGGTCTTGTTGGATCGTTTGGATCGTTTGGATATGGTTTAGGTGTCATATCTGTTCCTTCAGGTGGTGTTACACCTTTCGGTAAGTTTGGTACCCAACTTCCTAGTTTTGTATAAACAACTTCTTTCGTTAGATTAGTCACATCACCAGTTGAAGTTGGCGCTGTTGCTTCTTCTTCTCCTACGCTTGCTATATCTGCGATATAACCTTCTAGTACTGGTGTATCTACTTTCGGGAATTTACTATTTGTGCTTGTCCAGTTCTTGTAAGATACCGTATTATGCTCTGTATCAGTTACTTCTTTTCCTGTGAATGTGACTGTATTTTCTTTCGTTTGTTTTTCAAGAACCGTTCTTTTTATAGTTCCATTCACATTATCTTCTTTTACATAGGTAATTGTTCTCTTAACTGTTCTGGTTGCATCTACTTCTGCCGGCGCTTCGCTTTCTTTATAAACTAAGGTCACTGTTCTACCTTCGCTTACAATATTCCCAGTTAAACTTGCAGAATCTGTAGCTTCTTTTTCAAAAGTATAATATCTTCCGTCAGTAGTAGTCATGCTACTGAGTTTTTTATCTGTGACATTATAGCTGGTACCAATAAGCTGTCTTTTGTTGGTAATGTAGGTTCCGTCGCTTTCTTTTTCTCCAATTCCAGTGTCATTTTTTAATGATAATAAATTCCCTTGTTCATCAACATAACGAACTTTCACATTTCCTGAGATTAGTTCTGCCAATTCTGATGTTTTCTTCTTTTTCTTGATTTCTTCGGTTATTTTATCTTTCTCTGCTGGTGGAATATTTAATTTTGGAATGATTTTTTCAACAACGAATCGTGATGGTTCCACCGTGTCTTGAATAACTGAAAAGTCAGCTAGAATTGGGAGATTATACTGAACACGGTGACTTTGAGGATTGACCCCGACTCTGTTATCATTTCCTGAAAATACTTGTACGGTATAAGAAACAATATCTTTTCCTAGTAAAACATCCCCAGTTGAGAAGTAGCCACCTTTTCCGAGTTTGCTATCCCCAGGGCCCAATGCCGCCCTAATCTTATCCGATAAATCTTTATCAGAAATCACATTCGTTCGCTCAATCCCTTTATCTACCCCTATAAAGCGTGAGAAGTTTTTGAACTCTTCAGAACTAGATCTAGCCCAACCATGATTAAGATTATTCGCTTTTGTATTTGTATTCTCTCTCAAAGGTTTGGGGATTAGCATTATAGGCATCGGCACTTAGAGTTGCTGCTACTTCTGACCCTTGAATACCAACTTCCTTGCTACCGTTTCTAGCGGCAGTATATGTGTATTTATCTGTTTCAACTTCCAGCTGATCATCGTTAACATGATAGGTAATTTTCTTAGCGCCTGGTATAAGAGTCCTCAGTAGTTTATATACTCTGTCATCGGCTTTAGCTTTAGCTGCCTCCTTAGTCGCGTTTATCCAAGTTGGAGTATTAGGAGTCTCTTGATCAGCAAATTTCAATAAAGTATTTAATTCGTTTGATAGCCTTATAGTTGTCTGCGATGTGTTTGTAAAAGTTTTCTTCCACTCTGAATCTCTTTCTTTTGATTTTTCTATACTTAAGAAGTCTTCCGTAACATTCATCACGATATCGCCTTATTTTTTAGCTTCTTCCGTAGCTTCTGCTTCAAGTTTATCGTACAGTTCTTTTTCTTCGTCTGTAAATTTATTTTTGGGTTTACGGTGCAATGAAGTATGTTTTATTTTCTCATCACGAATTTCATTAGCACGCTTTTTTAACTCTGCTTCAAAAAATCTCTTAATTGTTTGGTGCGCCTGTTCTACATCCAAACCTTTTTTATACAAGTCTTCATTCTGAACGATTTCGGCTACACGGTGAATGGTTTCATCGTATACCGTCTTCTCTTGGCCAGCAGTATCCTTAGTTTTAATGACTACTCGATAGGTTCCTTTAGAACCGTTAATATCTGAGATATAGCCAGTTACAAATTCCACGCGAACACGGCTTCCGAAGTCAGGAGAAAAGGCAGTAAACTGCTTCTCTATCCCATTATAGCCAACGACACCTGGAGAATATTTCCTATATTCATCCTTCTTCAAAAATGGAAGGTCTTTATAAGGAGTACCGGCTGAATCCGCACGTTCATTTTGAGCACGTGGATCATACTTCGAATTATCTGAAACTGTCTCGTCACGATTGGCACGTGTACGTCCTTTAACAAGCATGAGCATGTACCTGAAACGACGGTCTAAGGCTTGTTCGTGCACATAGATGTTGTCTAAAGCATCTCCGCCAAGCATACCACCTTGTATTTTTTCACCTTTTTCGTTGACATACCAACCTGTAAAGTAGCCTTGCTCATTTTTCTTACCGATTACAAATTTACCAGGATTCCCTTCTTTATCAATGGCACTCCAACCACCAAAGTCATGAAGCTCTCTAATTTCACCTGGTTTTAAATTCAAAGCATCACCAAGGGTGTTCATATTACGCAAGTAAGAACGTTCATTATTTTGGAAGTCGTCTGGCATATTTTTTACAATATCCCATAATTCTTCGAGAGTCAGATTTTCCTTAGGAGTATCAAATTTCAGGTTGGCATTCTTATCATCCCCACCCGTTTCTCCATCTTTAGGCACAATGACCCCGGGCTGGTGTTCTTTTACTATATCACCCTTACGATTGGCATCCAGTAAATCTGGATCAGTATCTGCTGGGTCTGAACCTCCCTCATTTCCAGAAGTCGGCTCTGATTCAGTTCCTGTAGCTCCATTCGATGGATTACTTGCGTCCCCATCAGCTAATTCTCTTTTACCACGAGTACGAGGTTTGGCACCTTCTGGAGTTACTAGCGGATTGTCAGCTACTGGAGCATTATAGGTGCTAGCTGCTGCATCAGTATGACTGAGGTCAGTCTTGTTTTCTGGCTCTCCAGTTCCAGGCTGTCCTGGATCTACCGAGCTTGCAGTCCTCTCAGCTCCCTTATCTGAGTCCACACCCTCAGCATGAGCAATCCCAGCTCCCATCAAAAGATAGAGCGCCCCAATGACAACACTAGCTGCACCGACACTTACTTTTCGTATACTGTATTTTAATTGTTTTTCTGGACTATTCATGCCCGCCTCCATATATATA
>NZ_VMMJ01000023.1:0-52931 GCF_013277145.1 Streptococcus sp. 3705
CCAGGTGATAATAATACAACAATTGAGGTAGTGATTGGAAATGACGGTTCAGGAACAGTTCCAAACGATAAACTTCCAAAAACTGATAAATCAGGAAAAGGTATCGTAACAGAGCCGAATAAGAGACCATCTAATCCAGTTGATGTAACAACACCAGCCCGTAAGACACCAACGGTTGAACTAGATCAAGATCCAAATACAGGAGACGTGACAGTAACACCTAAGAAACCAGATGGGTCAACATACCCACCAGGAACGATAGTTGAAATTCCAGGAAAAGATGGAAATCCAATTAGAGTAGAAATTGGACAAAATGGTAAGGGGACAGTTCCAAATAGTGAATTACCAGACGGAAAAACATCAGGTAATGCTAAGATAGCAGAACCGAATAAACCTGTTGAAAATGTGACTGTTGAAACACCAGCTCGTTTAACACCGGCAATAGTATTAGATCAAGATCCAAATACAGGAGATGTAACAGTAACACCTAAGAAACCAGATGGAACAACATATCCACCAGGAACTACGGTAGAAATTCCAGGTAAGAATGGCACACCGATTGTGGTAACAACAGGACCAGATGGAAAAGTAATTATTCCAAATAAAGACTTACCAGATGGGGAAATTCCAGGAACAGGTAAAATTACACCGCCAGGAAAACCTTCTGTTGAAGTAAACGTAAAAACACCTAAGAAATTAGATCCAAATGCACCTCAAACAGAACAACCAGGTGAAATTGAAATTACAAGAAAACCAAATGGAGATGCAGTAGTAACGCCTAAGAAACCAGATGGAACAACATACCCACCTGGAACGAAAGTAGTTATCCCAGGTGATAACAATACTCCAATCGAAGTTATTATCGGAGATAATGGATCAGGTGAAGTGCCAAATGATAAACTTCCAAAAGGAAATTTACCAGGAAAAGGTATCGTAACAGAACCGAATAAGAGACCATCTAATCCAGTTGATGTGACAACGCCAGCCCGTAAGACCCCAACAATAGAGTTACAACAAGATCCAGATACAGGGGAAGTAACAGTAACGCCTAAGAAACCAGATGGGTCAACATACCCACCAGGAACTACGGTAGAAATTCCAGGTAAGAATGGAAATACAATCACTGTAATAATTGGACAAGACGGTAAAGGTAAAGTACCAAACAGTGAATTACCAGACGGTAAAGTTCCAGGTACAGGTAAGATTACAGAACCAGGTCAATCAGCTGTAGAAGTTCCAGTAGAAACTCCAGCTAAGGTAACACCAGCAACACCAACAGATACAATTCCAGTTGCACCAGTGACACCTGATACGCCAGTCACACCAAATACTAATGGAGGTTCTGGTCAAGATACACCTGCACCAACAAGTCCAATTCCAGATGCAGTTACTCCGAATGCAAATCATGAAGATACTACAGATGCTAGTGATAATGGAGCTAAGTCAAATGATTCTCAAAATGTATTACCAAATACAGGAACAGAATCAAATGCGACTCTTGCATCTCTAGGACTTCTTGGTATGCTAGGTGGTCTCGGACTTGCTCTTGGAAAGAAAAAAGAAGACTAAAAAATTAGTCAAATGAACATTCATTCTTTTGTGTTTTAACAACGAACTAGATTGATTCTGATAGTTGTGTTATCCATAAAATACAAAGAATGATTAGATAAAGAAAGCGAACAATGCTAGGATTTTGTTAAAGGGAATTCTAAGTATTGTTCGCTTTTTGTGGTATAATAATTACTATGCAGAAAAAACCAACGTCAGCCTATGTGCACATCCCATTTTGTACCCAGATTTGTTATTATTGTGATTTTTCAAAAGTTTTCATCAAGAATCAGCCAGTCGACAGCTATTTGGAACATCTGTTAGAAGAGTTTCAATCTTATGATATTCAAAAGTTGCGGACCCTCTACATCGGTGGTGGGACACCAACAGCTTTGTCAGCTCCGCAACTGGAGGTATTGCTGGATGGCTTGACTAAAAACTTGGACTTGTCTGTCTTGGATGAGTTGACCATTGAAGCCAATCCAGGCGACTTGGACGCGGATAAGATTGCTGTTTTGAAGAACTCGGCTGTCAATCGTGTTTCGCTAGGCGTGCAGACCTTTGATGACAAGATGCTGAAAAAGATTGGGCGCAGTCATTTGGAGAAGGATATTTATGAAAATATCGACCGTTTGAAACTGGCTGGTTTTGACAATATCTCCATTGATTTGATTTATGCGCTGCCTGGTCAGACCATGGATCAAGTCAAGGAAAATGTGGCTAAGGCAATTGGACTGGATATTCCCCATATGAGTCTGTATAGCTTGATTTTAGAAAATCATACGGTCTTTATGAACCGAATGCGACGAGGGAAATTGCCTCTGCCTAAGGAGGAACTGGAAGCTGAGATGTTTGAGTATATCATCGCAGAGCTGGAGCGAGCTGGTTTTGAGCATTATGAGATTTCTAATTTCTCCAAGCCTGGTTTTGAAAGTCGCCACAATCTCATGTACTGGGACAATGCTGAATACTATGGCATCGGTGCTGGAGCATCTGGTTATGTCAATGGTGTTCGCTATAAAAATCATGGCCCGATTCGCCATTATCTCAGTGCAGTTGAGGAAGGCAATGCTCGTATCACAGAAGAGCACCTGAGTCAAAAAGAGCAAATGGAAGAAGAAATGTTCCTGGGACTCCGCAAGAAATCAGGAGTCTCCATGGTGCGATTTGAGGAAAAATTTGGACGGTCTTTCGATGGACTTTATGGAGAAATTGTCAAGGACTTGGTTCAACAAGGTCTCATGCAAATAGAGGGTGACCGAGTTCGCATGACAAAAAGAGGTCTCTTTTTAGGAGACACCGTAGCAGAACGATTTATTTTGGAGTAGAATGATGGGCTTAACTTATCAGATGAAAATGAAAATTCCTTTTGATATGGCTGATATGAACGGTCATATCAAGCTTCCAGATGTGATTTTGCTATCCCTGCAAGTTTCAGGGATGCAGTCGATTGAACTGGGAGTTAGTGATAAGGCCATTTTGGAAGACTATAATCTGGTCTGGATTATCGTAGAATATGATATTGAGGTGGTTCGTTTGCCTCGTTTTGCGGAAGAAATTACCATCGAAACGGAAGCCTTGAGCTACAATCGACTTTTTTGCTACCGTCGCTTTACTATTTATAATGAAGCGGGGCAGGAGCTCATCCATATGATGGCGACTTTTGTTCTCATGGACCGCGACAGTCGAAAAGTCCATGCTGTTGAACCTGAGATTGTGGCTCCTTACCAGTCTGATTTTGATAAAAAGCTCATCCGCGGACCAAAGTATGAATCCTTGGACGAGCCAGTCAGCAAGGATTACCATGTTCGTTTTTACGACTTGGATATGAATGGCCATGTCAATAACAGTAAATACTTGGACTGGATTTTTGAGGTTCTGGGAGCGGACTTTTTGACCCAATATATTCCCAAGAAAATCAACCTCAAGTATGTCAAGGAAGTTCGACCAGGTGGGGTAATCACATCGGCTGTTGAACGGACTGGATTGGAAAGCAAGCATGAAATTACAAGCGACGGTGCTACTAATGCCCAAGCTATCATCACTTGGCAAGAAATGAAGAAGGATTAGGGAGAAATAGATGAAATATAAAGGCTATTTAATTGATTTAGACGGTACTATTTACAAGGGAAAAGACCGAATCCCGGCTGGAGAGGCTTTTGTCCATGAATTGCAAAAGCTAGACATCCCCTATCTCTTTGTAACAAACAATACAACCCGTACTCCTGAGAGTGTTCAAGAGATGTTGGCTCAGAATTTTAATATCGATACGCCCCTATCGACTGTCTACACAGCGACTTTGGCAACCATCGACTATATGAATGACTTGGGTCTTGAAAAGACCGTCTATGTTATTGGAGAATCAGGGCTCAAGGAAGCCATCAAGGCGGCTGGTTATGTAGAAGACAAGAAAAATCCTGCCTATGTAGTAGTAGGCCTGGATTGGCAAGTCGACTATGAAAAATTTGCCACAGCAACTCTAGCTATCCAAAAGGGTGCTCACTTTATCGGAACCAATCCTGATCTCAACATCCCTACAGAACGCGGTCTTTTGCCAGGGGCTGGTTCACTAATTACACTTCTTGAAGTAGCAACACGAGTGAAGCCTATTTATATCGGAAAACCAAATGCTATCATTATGGACAAGGCGGTTGAGCACTTAGGTTTGCAACGTGAAGAGTTGATCATGGTTGGGGACAATTATCTGACTGATATTCGGGCTGGGATTGACAATGGCATTCCAACGCTCTTGGTGACGACAGGTTTTACCAAGGCAGAAGAAGTGGCAGACCTGCCAATCGCACCGACTCATGTAGTTTCTAGCCTTGCGGAGTGGGATTTTGATGAAAACTAAACTGATCTTTTGGAGTTCTATGCTCTTTCTCCTCTCCCTCTCAATCCTTTTGACTATTTATTTGGCTTGGATTTTTTATCCGCTGGAAGTTCAGTGGCTGAACTTGACGGATCGAGTTTATCTAAAACCCGAAACCATTCAATATAACTTTCATATCTTGATGGATTACCTGACCAATCCATTTAGCCAAGTCTTAGAGATGCCAGATTTTCGTTCGTCAGCAGCTGGTCTGCACCACTTTGTGGTTGTGAAGAATCTCTTTCATCTAGTTCAGTTTATTGCCCTTGTGACACTACCAAGCTTCTATTTCTTTGTCAAAGGGATTGTGAAAAAGGGCTTCTTGTCTCTATTTAGTAAGGGGATTCTGACCCTAGTAGTCTTGCCTTTGCTGATTGGTCTTGGGGGAATTTTGATTGGTTTTGACCAATTCTTTACTCTTTTCCATCAAATTCTCTTTGTGGGAGATGATACCTGGCTTTTTGACTCAGGCAAGGATCCAGTGATTCTGATTTTGCCAGAGACCTTTTTCCTTCATGCCTTCCTCCTCTTTTTTGCCCTCTATGAAAGCTTCTTTGGCTATCTGTGTCTGAAAAGTCGTAGGAAGTGAATTGAAAGCTGTTTTTAATTTGTATATATAAAATTGTATGTCGTTTGAAACCATCGTTAAGAATGAATTAATCAAATCGAATTGTGTCAATCGTTCGCGAACAGTCTATTAAATTTTAGAAATAAGTTTATAAAAGGAGGTCTGAGCCTCCTTTTTGTTGTATAATAAAAGAGAGAGGAAAAAAGGATGAAAGTGATTGATCAAGCATTATTAGAAAAAGTCATTATTGAACGTTCTCGTACCAGTCATAAAGGAGACTACGGTCGTCTGCTGTTGCTGGGTGGGACTTATCCTTATGGTGGTGCTATCATCATGGCTGCTTTGGCAGCTGTTAAAAGCGGTGCAGGATTGGTGACCGTTGGAACGGACAGGGAAAATATTCCAGCTCTGCACAGCCATTTACCTGAGACTATGGGCTTTTCTCTTCAAGACCAGCAGTTGTTAAAAGAGCAATTGGAGAAGGCAGAAGTTGTCTTGCTGGGGCCTGGTTTACGAGACGATACTTTTGGAGAAAATCTAGTAAAACAGGTCTCTACTAGCTTAAAAAAGAATCAGATTTTGATTGTAGACGGAGGTGCCTTGACCATTCTTGCTAGAACAAGTTTGTCATTTCCGTCTAACCAGCTTATCCTAACTCCCCACCAAAAAGAATGGGAAAAGCTGTCTGGTATTACGATTAAAAAGCAAAACGAAGATACAACATCTAGTGCCCTGACTTCTTTCCCTCAAGGAACAATTTTGGTAGAGAAAGGTCCAACTACTCGTATTTGGCAAGTTGGCCAGTCTGATTATTACCAGTTACAGGTTGGCGGTCCCTATCAGGCGACTGGTGGTATGGGAGATACGCTTGCTGGAATGATTTCAGGATTTGCAGGCCAGTTTAAACAAGCTAGTCTCTACGAGCGTGTGGCAGTAGCGACCCATCTTCATTCAGCTATTGCCCAAGAACTAGCTCAAGAACAGTATGTGGTCTTGCCAACGGAGATTAGTAATTGTCTTCCTAAAGTAATGAAAAAAATATCTCAACAAATACTGGGATAAAATTCAATTTTAGGAGAAAACGAAGTAAATATTACCACAATAAAACGCATAATATCAAGTTTTTTTAGTACCTGATACCATGCGTTTTTGACTTTAACATTTTCTTTCTCTGTCTCTATTTTGAAGCAAGTTATTGCCCAGTATGTTTTATAATTTCTCGTTAACAAAGCGGACAAACTGATTCCACCAAACTTTTAAGAAGAAGGCTTTTTCAATTTTCTTTTCTGCAACCATTTCGAAACTAGGGCGCTCTGTGGTGATGTAACCTTGACCAATCAAGTTCTTGTCTTCGTAAGTCAAATGGCCAACTACTGTTCCAGCTTCAAGTGGTGCTGGGATTGCTTTAGAATCAGGTGTGAATTGAACAGATTGGGAAGATTGATTCCCGACACGTTCAATTAGATAGATATCCTCTGGGGCCACTGCAGTGACTGTATCTTCTTTTCCATCTTGTACAGGTGCTTTGCTATCTTGATAGGCATCGCCTTGCTGAACGATTTTACGAAGTGTAAATGTAGAAGAAATATAATCCATTAGGGAAGATGTAGCTGTAAACCGAGCGTAGGGATTATTGTCTTGATGGTCTGCATTTAAAACAACTGTGATGACTCTCATGCCTTTTTCGACAGTAGTACCAACAAAAGACTCTCCAGCCTTATCTGTTGTTCCTGTTTTCAGTCCATCAAAACCACCACGATAAGCAGGCATACCTTCTAACATGTAGTTGGTAGAAGTGATTGTCATTCCAGCAAAAGTAGAAGAAGGTTTTTTGGTGATTTCCAAGACTTGTGGGTACTTTTTGATGAGGTTACGAGCAACGATAGCAACATCATAAGCGCTGAGCTTATTTTCATCATCTTTATTAGACCCTGGGTAAATGTTATCCCCTAGAGTCTCATTGTTAAGACCAGTTGTATTGACAACCGTGGCATCATTGATTCCCCATTCCAGAAGTTTTGCCCTCATCCTATCGACGAAGTCTTTCTCTGAGCCAGCAATTTTCTCAGCTAGGGCAATAGCGGCGCTGTTGGCACTAGATACTAGAGTTGCTTCAAGTAACTCTTCGACAGTATAATTACGGGCCTCCATAGGAACATTACTGGCTTCAGAATTTGTCGTCAATTGATAAGGATAATCAGAAATATCTACTGGGGTGGATAGTGTGATACTTCCATTTTCGAGTGCTTCATAGACCAGATAAACAGTAATCAATTTTGTTATGGAAGCAATTTCGACAGGTTGCGTTGCATCCTTCTCATAGAGAATTTTACCAGTATTTGCCTCAACAGCAATGGCATGTTTTGCAGCAATATTAAAATCTTGAGCAGCAACAGTAGAAGCACCTCCTAAAAGGGAGACAGTTAATAAAGTTAAAAATATTTTTTTCATAGTAGTCTTATTCTATCATAAAGAAAAAAAATATTCTTGCTTTAATAATTCATCCGTTAAGCTTTTTGAAAATATGGTAAAATAGAGTGAGGGAGGTAACTCATGTTTCGTAGAAATAAATTATTTTTTTGGACCACAGAAATTTTACTCTTAACAATCATCTTTTACCTATGGAGACAGATGGGGTCTTTGATTAACCCTTTTGTTAGCGTGCTTAATACAATTATGATTCCATTTTTATTAGGGGGCTTTCTTTATTATTTGACAAACCCTATTGTTACTTTCTTAAATAAAGTCTGTAAACTCAATCGTTTGCTTGGTATTTTAATTACCTTGTGTGCTTTGGTCTGGGGAATGGTCATAGGTGTTGTCTATCTCTTACCTATTTTGATTAATCAGTTATCTAGTTTGATTATATCTAGTCAAACTATTTATAGTCGAGTACAAGACTTAATCATAGACTTATCTAATTACCCTGCGCTCCAGAATTTGGATGTAGAAGCTACAATTCAGCAGTTAAACTTATCCTATGTTGATATTCTTCAAAATATCCTAAATAGCGTATCAAATAGTGTGGGGAGCGTCTTGTCAGCTCTTATCAGTACTGTTTTGATTTTGATTATGACTCCAGTTTTTTTGGTTTATTTCTTATTAGATGGACATAAATTCTTGCCCATGCTTGAAAGAACGATTCTAAAGAGGGATCGCTTGCATATTGCAGGTTTATTAAAGAATTTAAATGCGACGATTGCTCGCTATATTAGTGGAGTTTCGATTGACGCAATCATTATAGGTTGTTTGGCTTATATTGGCTATAGTATTATTGGTTTAAAATATGCTTTAGTTTTTGCTATTTTTTCTGGTGTAGCCAATTTAATTCCTTATGTGGGGCCAAGTATTGGTTTGATTCCTATGATCATCGCAAATATATTCACTGATCCCCATAGAATGCTGATTGCAGTGATTTATATGCTTGTTGTTCAGCAGGTAGATGGTAATATCTTATATCCTCGAATCGTAGGAAGTGTTATGAAGGTTCATCCAATCACGATTTTGGTTTTACTTTTGTTGTCAAGCAATATCTATGGTGTAGTTGGAATGATTGTCGCAGTGCCAACCTATTCTATCTTAAAAGAAATTTCTAAGTTCTTATCCCGTTTGTATGAAAATCATAAAATAATGAAAGAACGAGAAAGAGAATTAGCTAAGTAAAAGTCAGGAGAACCCTGATTTTTCTTTTTCTTTAGGTAAGTTATAGGAGTAGAAGTGCCGTTTAGAATAGTAGATTAAGAATAATTCACAAAAACGTTGTAAAACACTTGCAATTTAGCTGAAATTTGATAAAATAGTAAGGAAAGTTAGACTGTATTGCCTACTGTCTATCTATAAAATATATTTTATTGGAGGCTTTTACTCAAATGGCAAAAGAAAAATACGATCGTAGTAAACCACACGTGAACATTGGTACTATTGGACACGTTGACCACGGTAAAACTACCCTAACTGCAGCTATCACAACTGTTTTGGCACGTCGCTTGCCTTCATCAGTTAACCAACCTAAAGACTATGCGTCTATCGATGCTGCTCCAGAAGAACGCGAACGCGGTATCACTATCAACACTGCGCACGTTGAGTACGAAACTGAAAAACGTCACTACGCTCACATCGACGCTCCAGGACACGCGGACTACGTTAAAAACATGATCACTGGTGCCGCTCAAATGGACGGTGCTATCCTTGTAGTAGCTTCAACTGACGGACCAATGCCACAAACTCGTGAGCACATCCTTCTTTCACGTCAGGTTGGTGTTAAACACCTTATCGTCTTCATGAACAAAGTTGACTTGGTTGACGACGAAGAATTGCTTGAATTGGTTGAAATGGAAATCCGTGACCTATTGTCAGAATACGACTTCCCAGGTGACGATCTTCCAGTTATCCAAGGTTCAGCACTTAAAGCTCTTGAAGGTGACTCTAAATACGAAGACATCGTTATGGAATTGATGAACACAGTTGATGAGTACATCCCAGAACCAGAACGTGACACTGACAAGCCATTGCTTCTTCCAGTCGAAGACGTATTCTCAATCACTGGACGTGGTACAGTTGCTTCAGGACGTATCGACCGTGGTATCGTTAAAGTCAACGACGAAATCGAAATCGTTGGTATCAAAGAAGAAACTCAAAAAGCAGTTGTTACTGGTGTTGAAATGTTCCGTAAACAACTTGACGAAGGTCTTGCCGGAGATAACGTAGGTGTCCTTCTTCGTGGTGTTCAACGTGACGAAATCGAACGTGGACAAGTTATCGCTAAACCAGGTTCAATCAACCCACACACTAAATTCAAAGGTGAAGTCTACATCCTTACTAAAGAAGAAGGTGGACGTCACACTCCATTCTTCAACAACTACCGTCCACAATTCTACTTCCGTACTACTGACGTTACAGGTTCAATTGAACTTCCAGCAGGTACTGAAATGGTAATGCCTGGTGATAACGTGACAATCGACGTTGAGTTGATCCACCCAATCGCCGTAGAACAAGGTACTACATTCTCTATCCGTGAGGGTGGACGTACTGTTGGTTCAGGTATGGTTACAGAAATCGAAGCTTAATTCGATTTAGTTCCCAGAAGAACAATTATTTAAGTCAGACACTAAAAGAATCTTGCTTTGCAAGGTTCTTTTTTTCGAATATTGAACTAATACTCAATGAAAATCAAAGAGCAAACTAGGAAACTAGCTGCAGGCTGCTCAAAACAGTGTTTTGAGGTTGCAGATAGAACTGACGAAGTCAGCTCAAAACATGTTTTTGAGGTTGTAGATAAGACTGACGAAGTCAGTAACCATACATACGACAAGGCGAAGCTGACGCGGTTTGAAGGAGATTTTCGAAGAGTATAAAATTGAATTGCTTACAGAAAAAGCTCCATACACCGGATGTGCATAGAGCAATGGGGATTATTTGATATAGAGTTCTTGGTTTTTCAAGACAATTTCACGAACCGTAGCAAATTTCTTGAGTTTTTTAAGTTCTTCTGGATGAGTGACGAGAGTGATAACATAACCTTCCTTGCCCATACGGCCAGTACGGCCAGCACGGTGTGTGTAGGTTTCGCTATCTCTAGGAACATCAAAGTTTACGACACATTCTAGGCTATCGATATCAATTCCACGAGCCAAAAGGTCTGTTGCAAGGAGTAGGGTTAGTTGCTTGTCTTTAAACTTTTCTAAGATGACTTTTCTAAATTTGACATTGACATCACTAGCGAGGGAAACAGCCAAGATATCCCGATACTGTAGTTTTTCTTCTGCACTTCCAAGGTCTGATAGGCTGTTAAAGAAGACAAGACCTCGGAAATCCTCTACATGAGACAGTTTTCGTAGCATATCCACACGATGGCGTTGCTCCACCTGCATATAGAAATGTTGGATGTTGTCCAATTTTTGGTCAGAAAGATCAATGGTACGTGTATTCGGCACAATCTTTTCTTGGTCAAACTTGGTCGTAGCACTCATGTAGATGAGTTGGTGGTCACGAGGTGCGTAGTGAGTTATTTTCTCGACAAAGTGTATCTGAGAATCATCAAGCAATTGGTCAAATTCATCCAGGATGATGGTTTCCACATTCATCATCTTGATTTTTTTCAGTTTAATGAGTTCAAAGATACGGCCAGGAGTACCGATTAGAATTTCTGGTCCTTTTTTGAGGCGTTCAATCTGGCGTTTCTGACTCGAACCTGATAAGAAGAGTTGGGCAGTTAAGCCGATAGTTTCAGCCCACGTTTTACATACATCAAAAATCTGTCCAGCAAGCTCTGTATTTGGTGCTAGAATCAAGAGTTGCTGCGCTTTTTTCTTTTGTAGTCTGAGAAGACTTGGTAGGAGGTAAGCTAGGGTCTTACCGGTTCCTGTTGGGCTCACTCCTAGAAGGTTTTCTCCTGCAAGAATGGGCTCAAATAGTTGAGTTTGAATGGGGGTGAATTCTTGGAAACCGAGTTGGTCACTCAGTTCTTGCCATTCAGTCGGTAGTTTGGTTTTCATTTTTCTGCCTCAAATCTAATGCCAGCAGTCTGGCGCATGGTATATAGTAGCTCATGAACAGAGCCTGCATCATCCAGCCAGTTCTGGTAGAGTGTCTGGTCTGGTTGCTGAATCATCTGTGCAAATGCAGCGACTTCCTCAGTCATCGTATGAGGAGCCTGTTGGATAGGGAGTTGGACTTGATTGCCTTGATGGTCGGTAAAAATAGCTGAGCGGATATGCTCGATGGTGTTGAGGGTCAAGGTTCCGTCTGTCGTATAAATCTCGCAAGGAAGATTGGAAGTGATGTTTTTTCCAGCCTTGATATGAACTTGATAGTCAGTGTAGAAGAGGATTCCATCTCCATTTAGGTCAATGCTATTGTTAAGCTGTTGAGCTTGATAGGTCGCGTCATTAGCTTTTCCAAAAAGACGAACAGCAGCATAGAGAGGATAAATTCCCAAATCCATAAGAGCTCCACCAGCAAAACGCTCTGAAAAGACATTGGGCGTATGCCCAGCTAACAAATCAGGCATTTTGGAAGAATACTTGGCATAGTTGAAATCTGCTCCCAAAATCTGTTTGTCTGCTAAAAAGTTTTTGATGATAGTGAAAGCTTTTTCATGGTAATTCCGAGCTGCTTCAAAGATAAAACAGTGATTTGTTTCAGCTGTTTGAACCAAATCCAGCCAGTCTTGTGGCTGAGTGACGGCTGGCTTTTCAAGAATGACATGTTTACCTGCAGACAATGCAGCTTTTGCCTGAGCAAAATGCAAGGAGTTTGGGCTAGCAATATAGACCAAATCAAAGGAGCTCTTGAAGAAGTCTTCTAATTGATCAAATAGTTGGATATTCTGATAGCGAGAAGCAAAGGTTGCCGCAGTTTCTAGTTTTCTAGAATAGACTGCGACCAGCTTGTATTCTCCACTGGAATGGGCTGCTTCTATGAAGTGATGGCTGATAGCGCCTGTTCCGATGACACCTAATTTTAGCATAAATACTCCTTTTACAATTTTAAATCCTTCTTTCATTATAACATAGATAGACGGGACTATCCAACAGAGGGTAAATTCCCAAACTAACTTCCACCGCTAATCCAAGTGGAAGTTAGTCTGATAAAAATCCTAAAAACCAGTGGAAATCCGTGTCAGGGTAAGTTCCACTGGTTTTAATCATGCTTGATTTCATCGCTTTTGTAGCCAAAATGAATAGAAAAAAAGAGCGCACAAAATCCCCTCATCTGAAAGCGTTTCAGATTAAGTTCCGCTATGGTGGAAGTTAGTGTGAGACGTTTGAATGCGGTTAAAGATTAGTTTTTAGAACTTATGTTGGAGTAATTTAGACGACTGACAGACGTCTTCTGCAGGTATTTTAGAAATACCTAGAAGTTTAGGAATTTCTTCTCCGTAAGTAAAGGCAAAGAGTTCATAGGCTGACTTTCCATTCAAAGCAGCGCGTTTGACACTGTTGACATGCGAACAGACGAGATTGATTTCCTCTTGAGTTAAATTGTCAAAAGAAGTTCCTTTAGGCAGAATGTCGCGAATCAGCGTGTGATTTTTCTCAATTCTCCCTTTCTGGTCAGAGCGATTAGGGTCACAAAAGAAGAGTTTACTCTCTCCTCGCACATCCATTTCGATATCATCGACCCTGGCAAACTCTCCACCATTATCTGTCAGGATGACAGGAAAGAGTTGGAAGAAATCTTTGTCAGCTTGGTGAAGAGTGTTCTTGATGTCATAGAGGTGTTTGGTAACCTCAAGGGCAGTTTTATTATCCAGCAGTCTAGCGAAGATAAAGTTACAGAAAGACAGGTTGAAGGTGAGTAAGACTTTCCCTCCCATCCTCCCCAGAACTGTATCCATTTCTAGCTAAGAGTCTAGTTGATTAAGGGCTAAATAGTTTTGGAAATCCTCATAGGAACGGCCTTTTTTAGCTTCTTTAGGGATGGAAGGTAGCTTATTTTTCCGTCTTTCTTTGAAATTAACGGCTCTGGCTAGGTCAATAGGAGCGATAGATAGGTATCCTTTTCGGATGTGTCGATAGACAGTTGAGGAGCTGACATCAAGGTTATGAGTTTTGAGGATATGATAGATGTGTTGTCCCTTTTTAACACCATCAGAAATGACTTTGTCCATGTCCCAGAAGGTCTTGGAATTGAGAGGAGTTCCTTCACGAGCTTCTACAAGAGTTTGTTCGTACTGTTTTTGAGCTTGTTTAGAGAGGTAGAAGATCTTCTTATAGCCACAATTCTGTCTTCTTTTAGGACATCCATTACAGACAAAGGGAGCTTTGTCGAGTAGAGGGCAAGGAAGGTTATGGCATGTAGACTCTCGGATTTGTCTGTTTCGTTTGACTTCTTTAGAAACAGTAGTTGGGTCTTTTAGAATGGATTGTCCAATAGCTTTGAAGGTTTCACCGCGCTCTAAGCCCAGTTGGATATCATTGCGGTCTGAAAGGGTAAGGTGTTTATGTTTTGTCATAGTAGACCTCATTTCTAATTCAAACGTCTCACACTTAATTCCACCATAAAAATCCGTTTTAGACTAATTTCCACTTCGGTTAGGCGAGTGGAAGTTACTTTGAGAAGTTACCCTATCCAACAGAGGGTAAAAAATTTCAAATAAGCTACTAGGCCTTTTCCAAAGAAAGTGGTACAATAATGAGATGAGTAAATGAAATGGGAGGGAAAATGAGATTATTACCTATAAGAAAAATATCACGTCAGTCTAAGAGGCTAGCGCTTTTTTTGACTTTTTGCGCAGGTTATGTAGATGCCTACACTTTTATTGTGCGAGGGAACACTCTTGTAGCTGGACAAACTGGGAATGTCGTCTTTCTTTCAGTAGAATTAATTCAAAATAATGTTTCAGATGTTAGGGACAAGGTTCTCACCTTGCTAGCTTTTATGATGGGGGTCTTTTTATTAACTGTTTATAAGGAAAAATTGAGAATTGTGAAAAAGCCAATTTTGTCATTGCTTCCTTTGGCAATCTTATCAATCATTATTGGTTTTATGCCCCAAACTGTAGATAATATCTATCTAGTGCCGCCCTTGGCCTTCTGTATGGGACTGGTGACAACTGCTTTTGGAGAAGTGTCGGGGATTGCTTATAATAATGCCTTTATGACGGGGAACATCAAACGGACCATGTTGGCTTTTGGGGATTATTTTAGGACCAAGCATACGCCCTTCCTGCGTGAAGCCTTGATTTTCGTTAGCCTACTTACCAGCTTTGTCCTTGGCGTTGTCTTTTCAGCCTATTTGACGATTTTTTATAATGAAAAAACTATTCTTGGTGTTCCTATTATGATGAGCATTTTTTACCTCAGTATGCTTTTTGCCTCGTGGCGGAAAAAAGTAAAAGAAAAAGCTTCATTTTAGGTGTTATTACTTGTAAGAAAATAGGAGATATGCTATACTTGAAGAGTTGACTATGCACGTTCCTGTGCAACCGCACGAACATCGTCGCTTGATTATTCAAGTTTAAGTGGTTCGTCCCACGATGCTAGGCGAGTCTTCACAAAAAATTCGGGGAAACCCATAAAAATCATAGGAGGTGCATAATGAGCACATACGCAATTATCAAAACTGGCGGAAAACAAGTTAAAGTTGAAGTTGGTCAAGCAGTTTACGTTGAAAAATTGAACGTTGAAGCTGGTCAAGAAGTTACTTTTAACGAAGTTGTTCTTGTTGGTGGTGAAAACACTGTTGTCGGAACTCCACTTGTTACTGGAGCTACTGTAGTTGGAACTGTTGAAAAACAAGGAAAACAAAAGAAAGTTGTTACTTACAAGTACAAACCTAAAAAAGGTAGCCACCGTAAACAAGGTCACCGTCAACCATATACTAAAGTTGTCATCAACGCAATCAACGCTTAATTTTAAGGAGAACACATGATACAAGCAGTCTTTGAGAGAGCCGAAGATGGCGAGCTGAGGAGTGCGGAAATTACTGGACACGCCGAGAGTGGCGAATACGGCTTAGATGTCGTGTGTGCATCGGTTTCTACGCTTGCCATTAACTTTATCAATTCTATTGAAAAATTTGCAGGCTATGAACCAATCCTAGAATTAAACGAAGATGAAGGTGGCTATCTGATGGTTGAAATTCCAAAAGATCTTCCTTCACACCAGAGAGAAATGACCCAGTTATTCTTTGAATCATTTTTCTTAGGTATGGCAAACTTATCGGAGAACTCTTCTGAGTTCGTCCAAACCAGAGTTATCACAGAAAACTAACACGGAGGAAAACATTATGTTAAAAATGACTCTTAACAACTTGCAACTTTTCGCCCACAAAAAAGGTGGAGGTTCTACATCAAACGGACGTGATTCACAAGCGAAACGTCTTGGAGCTAAAGCAGCTGACGGACAAACTGTAACAGGTGGCTCAATCCTTTACCGTCAACGTGGTACACACATCTACCCAGGTGTAAACGTTGGACGTGGTGGAGACGATACTTTGTTCGCTAAAGTTGAAGGCGTAGTACGCTTTGAACGTAAAGGACGCGATAAAAAGCAGGTTTCTGTTTATCCAATCGCTAAATAAAAAGGTCCAGTGAACCTTTTTATCCCGAGCCTTGAAATGTAAAGGCGAGGAAGCTAGAAGTAGCATAAACTAAGGCTTTCCGAGTTTTCGGAGAGTCTATTTTTGTTTTGATACCCATGATTTTTTCGTTCTTAGTGTAGATGAATTTTATGAGTGACATTATTTTTCTTCGATGGAAAACTTCTAAAATATGGTATAATGAAAAGATAAAGAAGTTGGGGGTAGAAGATGAACATTCAACAATTACGCTATGTTGTGGCTATTGCCAATAGTGGTACTTTCCGTGAAGCTGCTGAAAAGATGTATGTCAGCCAGCCGAGTCTGTCTATTTCTGTTCGTGATTTGGAAAAAGAGTTGGGCTTTAAGATTTTCCGTCGGACCAGCTCAGGGACTTTCTTGACTCGTCGCGGTATGGAATTCTATGAAAAAGCGCAAGAATTGGTTAAAGGATTTGATATTTTTCAAAATCAGTATGCCAATCCTGAAGAAGAAAAAGATGAATTTTCCATTGCTAGCCAGCACTATGACTTCTTGCCCCCAACTATTACTGCCTTTTCAGAGCGCTATCCTGATTATAAGAACTTCCGTATTTTTGAATCGACTACTGTTCAAATCTTAGATGAAGTAGCGCAAGGTCATAGTGAGATTGGGATTATCTACCTCAACAATCAAAATAAAAAGGGGATTATGCAACGCGTTGAAAAGCTAGGCCTTGAGGTCATTGAATTGATTTCCTTCCATACCCACATTTATCTCCGCGAGGGGCATCCTTTAGCTCAGAAAGATGTATTGGTCATGGAGGATTTAGCGGACTTACCGACAGTCCGTTTTACCCAAGAGAAAGACGAGTACCTTTATTATTCAGAGAACTTTGTCGATACCAGCGCTAGCTCACAGATGTTTAATGTGACAGACCGTGCTACCTTGAATGGTATTTTGGAGCGGACGGATGCTTATGCAACAGGTTCTGGATTTTTAGATAGTGACAGTGTTAATGGAATTACAGTTATTCGTCTCAAGGATAACCTAGATAATCGCATGGTCTATGTTAAACGTGAAGAAGTGGAGCTTAGTCAAGCTGGGACTCTCTTCGTAGAAGTCATGCAAGAATATTTTGATCAAAAGAGGAAATCATGAAAAAAAGAGGCATAGTGGCAGTCATTGTACTGCTTTTGATTGGGCTGGATCAGTTGGTCAAATCCTATATCGTCCAGCAGATTCCACTGGGTGAAGTACGCTCCTGGATTCCCAATTTCGTTAGTTTGACCTACCTTCAAAATCGAGGGGCAGCCTTTTCGATGCTACAAGACCAGCAGTGGTTATTTGCTATTATTACACTGGTCGTTATGGTAGGTGCTATTTGGTATTTACATAAACACATGGAGGACTCATTCTGGATGGTCTTGGGTTTGACCTTGATTATTGCAGGTGGTCTTGGAAACTTTATTGACAGGGTCAGTCAGGGCTTTGTTGTGGATATGTTTCACCTTGACTTTATCAATTTTGCAATTTTCAATGTGGCAGATAGCTATCTGACTGTTGGAGTGATTATTTTATTGATTGCAATGCTAAAAGAGGAAATAAATGGAAATTAAAATTGAAACTGGTGGCCTGCGTTTAGATAAGGCTTTGTCAGATTTGACAGAATTATCACGCAGTCTCGCGAATGAACAAATTAAATCAGGCCAGGTCTTGGTCAATGGCCAAGTCAAGAAAGCTAAATACACTGTCCAAGAGGGCGATGTCGTCACTTACCATGTGCCAGAACCAGAGGTTTTAGAGTATGTAGCTGAGAATCTTCCGCTAGAAATCATCTACCAAGATGAGGATGTGGCTGTCGTTAACAAGCCTCAGGGGATGGTGGTGCATCCGAGTGCTGGTCATACTAGTGGAACTCTGGTAAATGCCCTTATGTACCATATTAAGGACTTGTCGGGTATCAATGGGGTTCTGCGTCCAGGAATTGTTCATCGTATTGATAAGGATACATCAGGCCTTCTCATGATTGCTAAAAATGATGAGGCGCATCTAGCACTTGCCCAAGAACTGAAAGATAAAAAGTCTCTCCGCAAATATTGGACGATTGTTCATGGAAATCTTCCAAATGATCGCGGTGTGATTGAAGCACCCATTGGTCGAAGTGAAAAAGACCGTAAGAAACAGGCTGTGACTGCTAAAGGGAAGCCTGCAGTGACCCGTTTCCACGTCTTGGAACGCTTTGGTGATTATAGCTTAGTGGAGTTACAACTGGAGACAGGGCGTACCCATCAAATCCGTGTTCACATGGCTTATATTGGTCATCCAGTCGCTGGTGATGAGGTCTATGGTCCTCGCAAGACTCTGAAAGGACATGGACAATTTCTTCATGCAAAGACCCTAGGCTTTACCCATCCACGAACAGGTGAGACCTTAGAATTTACAGCAGACATCCCAGAGATTTTTAAGGAAACTTTGGAGAGATTAAGGAAGTAAGAATGAAAAAGAAATTGATTAGTTTAGCACTTGCAGGCGCTTTTTTAGGTTTATCATGGTATGGGAATGTTCAAGCTCAAGAAAGTTCAGGAAATAAAATCCACTTTATCAATGTTCAAGAAGGTGGCAGTGATGCGATTATTCTTGAAAGCAATGGACATTTTGCCATGGTGGATACAGGAGAAGATTATGATTTCCCAGACGGTAGTGATTCTCGCTATCCATGGAGAGAAGGAATTGAAACGTCTTATAAGCATGTTCTAACAGACCGTGTCTTTCGTCGTTTGAAGGAATTGGGTGTCCAAAAACTTGATTTTATTTTGGTGACCCATACCCACAGTGATCATATTGGAAATGTTGATGAATTACTGTCTACCTATCCAGTTGACCGAGTCTATCTTAAAAAATATAGTGATAGTCGTATTACTAATTCTGAACGTCTATGGGATAATCTGTATGGCTACGATAAGGTTTTACAGACTGCCGCCGAAAAAGGTGTTTCAGTTATTCAAAACATTACACAAGGAGATGCTCATTTTCAGTTTGGGGACATGGATATTCAACTCTATAACTATGAAAATGAAACTGATTCATCAGGTGAATTAAAGAAAATTTGGGATGACAATTCTAATTCTTTGATTAGTGTAGTGAAAGTCAATGGTAAGAAAATTTACCTTGGGGGCGACTTAGATAATGTGCATGGAGCGGAAGATAAGTATGGACCTCTCATTGGAAAAGTTGATTTGATGAAGTTTAATCATCACCATGATACAAACAAATCAAATACCAAGGATTTCATTAAAAATTTGAGTCCGAGTTTGATTGTTCAAACTTCGGATAGTCTACCTTGGAAAAATGGTGTTGATAGTGAGTATGTTAATTGGCTCAAAGAACGAGGAATTGAGAGGATCAACGCAGCCAGCAAAGACTATGATGCAACAGTTTTTGATATTCGAAAAGACGGTTTAGTAAACATTTCAACTTCCTACAAGCCGATTCCAAGTTTTCAAGCTGGCTGGCATAAGAGTGCGTATGGGAATTGGTGGTATCAAGCACCTGATTCTACAGGAGAGTATGCTGTCGGTTGGAATGAAATCGAAGGTGAATGGTATTACTTCAACCAAACGGGTATCTTGTTACAGAATCAATGGAAAAAATGGAACAATCGTTGGTTCTATTTGACAGACTCTGGTGCTTCTGCTAAAAATTGGAAGAAAATTGATGGAATTTGGTATTATTTCAACAAAGAAAATCAGATGGAAATTGGTTGGGTAAATACTGGAGGTCAGAACTATTATTTATCAAACAATGGCTCTATGAAGACAGGTTGGCTTCAATATAAGGGTCAATGGTATTATTTTGCTCCATCAGGGGAAATGAAAACGGGCTGGGTAAAAGATAAAGAAACCTGGTACTATATGGATTCTACTGGTATTATGAAGACAGGTGAAATAGAAGTTGCTGGACATCATTACTATCTAGAAGATTCAGGAGCTATGAAGCAAGGTTGGCTTAAAAAGGCAAACGATTGGTATTTCTATAAGGAAGACGGTTCACGAGCTGTGGGTTGGATCAAGGACAAGGATAAATGGTACTTCTTGAAAGAAAATGGTCAATTACTTGTGAACGGTAAGACACCAGAAGGCTATACTGTTGACTCAAGTGGTGTCTGGTTAGTGGATGTTCCAGTCGAAAAATCTGCTACAATTAAAACTACAAGTCATTCAGATTTAAAAGTATCCAAAGAAGTAGTGAAAAAGGATCTTGAAAATAAAGAAACGAGTCAACATGAAAGTGTTACAAGTTCTTCAACTAGTCAAGATTTGACATCATCAACTTCACAAAGCTCTGAAACGAGTACAAACAAATCGGAATCAGAACAGTAGTAAAAAAGAAGGTTTTAGGGCCTTCTTTTTCCTATCAACTCTTTTCTATTTCCTGCCATTCATGTTATAATGGATAAATATGAAGAATCGGAGTGAGACTATGAAATACAAACGGATTGTCTTTAAGGTGGGGACTTCTTCTCTGACGAATGAGGATGGAAGTTTATCACGTAGTAAGGTAAAGGCTATTACCCAGCAGTTGGCTATGCTGCATGAAGCTGGTCATGAATTGATTTTGGTGTCTTCAGGTGCCATTGTTGCTGGTTTTGGAGCCTTAGGATTTAAAAAGCGTCCGACTAAGATTGCTGATAAACAGGCTTCAGCAGCGGTAGGGCAGGGGCTTTTGTTGGAAGAATACACGACCAATCTTCTCTTGCGCCAAATCGTTTCTGCACAAATCTTGCTGACCCAGGATGATTTTGTGGACAAGCGCCGTTATAAAAATGCCCATCAGGCTTTGTCAGTTCTACTTAGCCGTGGAGCGATTCCTATCATCAATGAGAATGACAGTGTCGTTATTGATGAGCTCAAGGTTGGGGACAACGACACTCTAAGTGCTCAGGTAGCAGCCATGGTCCAAGCAGATCTTTTGGTTCTCTTGACAGATGTGGACGGTCTCTATACTGGAAATCCTAATTCAGACCCAAGAGCCAAACGTTTGGAGCGAATCGAGACCATCAATCGTGAGATTATTGATATGGCCGGTGGAGCAGGTTCGTCTAATGGTACAGGTGGCATGTTAACCAAAATCAAAGCTGCAACTATCGCGACAGAATCAGGAGTTCCTGTTTATATCTGCTCATCCTTGAAGTCAGATGCCATGATTGAGGCAGCTGAGGAGACAAAGGATGGTTCCTACTTTGTTGCTCAAGAGAAGGGACTTCGTACCCAGAAACAATGGCTGGCCTTTTATGCTCAGAGTCAAGGTTCTATTTGGGTTGATAAAGGGGCTGCAGAAGCTCTCTCTCAACATGGAAAGAGTCTTCTCTTATCTGGTATCGTTGAAGCAGAAGGCGCCTTTTCTTACGGCGATATTGTGACAGTATTTGACAAGGAAAGTGGAAAATCACTTGGAAAAGGGCGTGTGCAATTTGGTGCATCTGCTTTGGAGGATATGTTGCGTTCTCAAAAAGCCAAGGGTGTCTTGATTCACCGTGACGACTGGATTTCCATTACTCCTGAAATCCAACTACTCTTTACAGAATTTTAGAGGTAAACTATGGTCAGTACACAAGAACAATTTGAACAGGTACAGGCTGTTAAAAAATCGATTAACACAGCTAGTGAAGAAGTGAAGAACCAAGCCTTGCTAGCCGTGGCTGATCACTTACTAGCAGCTACTGAGGAGATTTTAGCGGCTAATGCCCTCGATATGGAAGCAGCAAAGGGTAAAATTTCAGATGTGATGCTGGATCGTCTTTATTTGGATGCAAGTCGTATAGAAGCAATGGCAAGAGGAATTCGTGAAGTGGTTGCCTTACCAGATCCAATCGGTGAAGTTTTAGAAACCAATCATCTTGAAAATGGCTTGGTTATTACCAAGAAACGTGTGGCTATGGGGGTTATTGGTATTATCTATGAAAGTCGTCCAAATGTGACGTCTGACGCGGCTGCTTTGGCTCTCAAGAGTGGAAATGCAGTTGTTCTTCGTAGTGGGAAGGATGCCTATCAAACTGCCCATGCTATTGTCACAGCCTTGAAGAAGGGCTTGGAGATGACTACTATTCACCCAGATGTGATTCAACTGGTGGAAGATACTAGCCGAGAAAGTAGCTATGCTATGATGAAGGCCAAGGGCTATTTAGACCTTCTCATTCCTCGTGGAGGAGCTGGTTTGATCAATGCAGTGGTTGAGAATGCTATCGTACCTGTTATCGAGACAGGAACTGGGATTGTCCATGTCTATGTGGATAAGGATGCAGATGAAGACAAGGCTCTATTGATCATCAACAATGCTAAAACCAGTCGTCCTTCTGTTTGCAATGCCATGGAGGTTCTACTTGTTCATGAAGACAAAGCAGCAAGCTTCCTTCCTCGCTTGGAGCAAGTTCTAGTTGCAGAGCGTAAAGAAGCTGGGTTGGAACCAATTCAATTCCGACTTGATAGCAAAGCAAGTCAGTTTCTTTCAGGTCACGCAGCTGAAGCACAAGACTTTGACACTGAGTTTTTAGACTATGTCCTAGCTGTTAAGGTTGTGAGCAGTTTAGAAGAAGCGGTTGCCCATATTGAAGCCCACAGTACCCATCATTCGGATGCCATTATGACGGAAAATGCTGAAGCTGCAGCTTACTTTACAGATCAAGTGGACTCTGCAGCGGTTTATGTCAATGCCTCAACTCGTTTCACCGATGGTGGCCAATTTGGACTTGGATGCGAAATGGGGATTTCAACTCAGAAATTGCACGCGCGTGGTCCAATGGGCTTGAAAGAGTTGACCAGCTACAAGTATGTGGTTGCTGGTGATGGGCAGATAAGGGAGTAAGAGATGAAGATTGGATTTATCGGCTTGGGGAATATGGGTGCTAGCTTGGCCAAGGCTGTTTTGCAGGCTAAGACGGGTGATGACCTTCTCCTTGCCAATCGTAGCCAAGCCAAGGTAGATGCTTTCATTGCAGACTTTGGTGGTCAGGCTTCTAGCAATGACGAAATCTTTGCAGAAGCAGATGTGATTTTTCTAGGAGTGAAGCCTGCTCAGTTTTCTGAACTGCTTTCTCAATACCAGACCATCCTTGAAAAAAGAGAGAGCCTTCTTTTGATTTCTATGGCAGCTGGATTAACTTTAGAAAAACTAGCAAGTCTTATCCCAAGTCAACACCGAATTATTCGTATGATGCCAAATACCCCTGCTTCTATTGGTCAAGGAGTGATTAGTTATGCCTTGTCTCCTAATTGCAGGGCTGAGGACAGTGAGCTCTTTTGTCAGTTATTAGCAAATGCTGGTCTCTTGGTTGAACTAGGAGAAGGCTTAATCGATGCAGCGACAGGTCTTGCAGGCTGTGGGCCGGCCTTTGTCTATCTCTTTATTGAGGCCTTGGCAGATGCAGGTGTTCAGACTGGATTGCCACGAGAAACAGCATTGAAAATGGCGGCTCAAACTGTGGTAGGAGCTGGGCAATTGGTCCTAGAAAGCCAAGAACATCCTGGGGTCTTGAAAGACCAAGTTTGTAGCCCAGGCGGTTCGACTATCGCTGCTGTAGCGAGCCTAGAAGCGCATGCTTTTCGAGGAACGGTCATGGATGCAGTTGGTCAAGCCTATAAACGAACACAAGAACTAGGTAAATAAGAGGTGGCTTTGACTGCCTCTTTTATGGTGGTTGATACTCTTCGAAAATCTCTTCAAACTGCGTCAGCTTCCATCTGCAACCTCAAAACAGTGTTTTTAGCAACCTGCGGTTAGCTTCCTAGTTTGCTCTTTGATTTTCATTGAGTATGAAATGAGAAGACAAAAAGATTGTCACAAACCCCTATTTTTTTGATAGAATAGAAGTAGTAAAAAAGAAATGAGTTAGACATGTCAAAAGGATTTTTAGTCTCTCTTGAGGGACCAGAGGGAGCAGGAAAGACCAGTGTTTTAGAGGCTCTGCTCCCAATTTTAGAGGAAAAAGGGATAGAGGTGCTGACGACCCGTGAACCTGGCGGAGTCTTGATAGGAGAGAAGATTCGGGAAGTGATTCTGGATCCAAGTCATACTCAGATGGATGCTAAAACAGAGCTATTGCTCTATATCGCTAGTCGCAGACAGCACTTGGTGGAAAAAGTTCTTCCAGCACTTGAAGATGGCAAGTTGGTCATTATGGACCGCTTCATCGATAGTTCTCTTGCATATCAGGGATTTGGTCGTGGCTTGGATATTGACGCCATTGACTGGCTCAATCAGTTTGCGACAGATGGCCTTAAACCTGATTTGACACTCTATTTTGACATCGAGGTGGAAGAAGGACTGGCTCGCATTGCTGCTAATAGCAATCGTGAGATCAATCGTTTGGATTTGGAAGGGTTGGACTTGCATAAAAAAGTTCGTCAAGGCTACCTTTCTCTTCTGTACAAAGAAGGAAATCGCATTGTCAAGATTGATGCTAGTCTCCCTTTGGAGCAAGTTGTGGAAACTACCAAGGCTGTCTTGTTTGACAGAATGGGCTTGGCCAAATGAAACAAGATCAACTAAAGGCTTGGCAGCCAGATCAGTTTGACAGCTTTGTCCATATCTTGGAGCAAAATCAGCTCAATCACGCCTATCTCTTTTCAGGTTTCTTTGGAAGTTTGGAAATGGCGCAGTTTTTGGCTAAGAGCCTTTTTTGTACAGATAAAGTAGGTGTTTTACCATGTGAGAAATGCCGAAATTGTAATCTGATTGAACAGGGAGAATTTCCCGATGTCACCTTGATTAAGCCAGTCAATCAGGTCATCAAGACAGAACGCATTCGAGAATTGGTGGGCCAGTTTTCTCAAGCAGGGATTGAAAGCCAGCAACAGGTCTTTATTATCGAGCAAGCTGATAAAATGCATCCTAACGCAGCTAATTCTCTGCTCAAGGTCATCGAAGAACCCCAGAGTGAGGTTTACATTTTCTTCTTGACCAGCGATGAAGAAAAGATTTTACCGACAATTCGAAGTCGGACCCAGATTTTCCACTTTAAAAAGCAGGAAGAGAAGCTCATCTTGCTCTTAGAACAAATGGGACTGGTTAAGAAAAAAGCGACTCTTTTAGCCCAGTTTAGTCAATCGCGAGCTGAAGCAGAAAAGTTGGCTAATCAGGCAGGCTTTTGGACCTTGGTCGATGAAAGTGAACGCCTGCTGACTTGGTTAGTAGCTAAGAAAAAAGAAAGTTATCTGCAGGTTGCTAAACTAGCTAGCTTGGCAGATGACAAGGAAAAACAAGATCAGGTTTTACGGATTCTTGAAGTCCTCTGTGGGCAGGACCTCCTGCAAGCAAGAGTAAGAGTGATTCTACAAGATTTGCTAGAAGCCAGAAAAATGTGGCAAGCCAATGTCAGCTTTCAAAATGCCATGGAATATCTGGTCTTGAAAGAAATGTAAACTCAAAAATGAATGATAAAGAAAGGAAAGGGCTGGTTTATGGACAAAAAAGAATTATTTGACGCGCTGGACGATTTTTCCCAACAGTTATTGGTGACCTTGGCCGATGTGGAAGCCATCAAGAAAAATCTCAAGAGCCTAGTAGAAGAAAATACAGCTCTTCGCTTGGAAAATAGTAAGTTGCGAGAACGCTTGGGTGAGGTGGAAGCAGATGCTCCTGTCAAGGCCAAACATGTTCGCGAAAGTGTCCGTCGCATATACCGTGATGGATTTCACGTTTGTAATGATTTTTATGGACAACGTCGAGAGCAGGACGAGGAATGTATGTTCTGTGACGAGTTGTTATATAGGGAGTAAGCATGCAGATTCAAAAAAGTTTTAAGGGGCAGTCTCCCTACGGCAAGCTGTACCTAGTGGCAACGCCGATTGGCAATCTAGATGATATGACCTTTCGAGCCATCCAAACCTTGAAAGAAGTGGATTGGATTGCAGCTGAGGACACGCGCAATACAGGGCTTTTGCTCAAACATTTTGATATTTCCACCAAGCAGATCAGTTTTCATGAGCACAATGCCAAGGAAAAGATTCCTGATTTGATTGGTTTCCTGAAAGCAGGACAAAGTATTGCTCAGGTATCGGATGCAGGTTTGCCTAGTATCTCAGACCCTGGTCATGATTTAGTCAAGGCAGCTATTGAGGAAGATATTGCGGTTGTGACTGTTCCAGGTGCCTCTGCAGGAATTTCTGCCTTGATTGCCAGTGGTTTGGCGCCACAGCCACATATCTTTTATGGTTTTTTACCGAGAAAATCAGGCCAACAAAAGCAATTTTTCGACTCGAAAAAAGACTATCCTGAAACACAAATTTTCTATGAATCACCTCATCGTGTAGCAGACACGTTGGAAAATATGTTAGAAGTCTACGGTGACCGCTCGGTGGTCTTGGTTAGAGAATTGACAAAGATTTACGAAGAATACCAACGAGGTACAATTTCTGAATTACTGGAAAGCATCTCTGAAACGTCTCTCAAGGGTGAATGTCTTCTGATTGTTGAAGGTGCCAGTCAGGATGTGGAGGAAAAAGACGAGGAAGACTTGTTCGTAGAAATCCAAGCCCGTATCCAGCAAGGCATGAAGAAAAATCAAGCTATTAAGGAAGTAGCTAAGATTTACCAGTGGAATAAGAGTCAACTCTACGCTGCCTACCACGATTGGGAAGAAAATCAATAAAATGACTAAACAGGGAAGTTTGCCTTCTTCCCTTTTTTTGTTATACTAGTAGAAGAAAAAATTAGAAAGATTTGTGGGAGTGAAAAAGTCTGGGGGACTTTTTCACCCTGAGCCAAGAAATTCGAAAACTCTTAAGTCCGATTGGCTTTTTCAATGTGAACCTTGTCTTCACACTCCCAAAGAGGTATTAGTGTCGTGTCTCAATCTTATATCAATGTTATCGGTGCTGGTTTGGCAGGTTCTGAAGCAGCCTACCAAATTGCAGAACGTGGTATTCCAGTTAAACTTTATGAAATGCGTGGTGTCAAGTCAACACCTCAACACAAAACAGACAATTTTGCTGAGTTGGTTTGTTCCAATTCCCTACGTGGGGATGCTTTGACCAATGCTGTCGGGCTACTCAAGGAAGAAATGCGCCGCTTGGGTTCTGTCATTTTGGAATCAGCAGAAGCTACACGTGTTCCTGCAGGCGGTGCCCTTGCGGTGGATCGCGATGGTTTCTCCCAAATGGTGACCGAAAAAGTAGCCAATCATCCCTTAATCGAAGTAGTGCGTGATGAGATTACAGAATTGCCGACGGATGTTATTACGGTTGTCGCTACTGGTCCTTTGACCAGCAATGCCCTAGCTGAGAAGATTCATGCCCTTAATGACGGCGATGGCTTCTATTTCTACGATGCGGCAGCGCCTATTATCGACGTCAACACTATCGATATGAGCAAGGTTTATCTTAAGTCTCGTTATGATAAGGGGGAAGCGGCCTACCTCAATGCCCCTATGACCAAGCAAGAGTTTATGGATTTCCATGAAGCCTTGGTCAATGCGGAAGAAGCACCGCTCAATTCTTTTGAAAAAGAAAAGTACTTTGAAGGCTGTATGCCTATCGAAGTCATGGCCAAACGAGGTATTAAAACCATGCTTTATGGTCCTATGAAACCAGTCGGTTTGGAGTATCCAGATGACTACACAGGACCTCGTGATGGAGAATTTAAAACACCGTACGCGGTGGTTCAGCTTCGTCAGGACAATGCAGCTGGTAGCCTCTACAATATTGTTGGTTTCCAGACCCACCTCAAATGGGGAGAACAAAAGCGTGTCTTCCAAATGATTCCAGGTCTTGAAAATGCTGAGTTTGTTCGTTATGGTGTTATGCACCGCAATTCTTACATGGATTCACCAAATCTTCTTGAACAGACTTACCGTTCTAAGAAACAACCAAATCTCTTCTTTGCTGGTCAGATGACGGGTGTAGAGGGTTATGTTGAATCAGCGGCGTCAGGCTTAGTTGCGGGAATTAACGCGGCTCGTCTTTTCAAGGGAGAAAGCGAGGCTATTTTCCCAGAGACGACGGCTATCGGAAGCTTAGCTCATTACATCACCCATGCCGACAGCAAACATTTCCAACCAATGAATGTCAATTTTGGGATCATCAAGGAGTTGGAAGGCGAGCGTATCCGTGATAAGAAGGCTCGTTATGAAAAAATTGCAGAGCGTGCTCTTAGCGACTTAGAGGAATTTTTAACTGTCTAATTTTTTTCAAAGAATTGCTCATGATACTATAAAAATCTTAGAAATTGTGATAAAATAGGTAGGATAAAAGAAGGAGAGTGAAAATGGCGAATCCCAAGTATAAACGTATTTTAATCAAGTTATCAGGTGAAGCCCTTGCCGGAGAACGTGGCGTAGGGATTGATATCCAAACAGTTCAAACAATCGCAAAAGAGATTCAAGAAGTTCATAGCTTAGGTATCGAAATTGCCCTTGTTATCGGTGGAGGAAATCTCTGGCGTGGTGAACCTGCTGCAGAAGCAGGAATGGACCGCGTTCAGGCAGATTACACAGGAATGCTTGGGACTGTTATGAATGCTCTTGTGATGGCAGATTCATTGCAACAAGTTGGTGTCGATACGCGTGTACAAACAGCGATTGCCATGCAACAAGTGGCAGAGCCCTATGTACGTGGACGTGCCCTTCGTCACCTTGAAAAAGGCCGTATCGTTATCTTTGGTGCCGGAATTGGTTCACCATACTTCTCAACAGATACAACAGCGGCTCTTCGTGCAGCTGAAATCGAAGCAGATGCCATCCTTATGGCTAAAAATGGCGTCGACGGTGTTTACAATGCCGATCCTAAGAAAGACAAGACAGCCGTTAAGTTTGAAGAATTGACTCACCGTGACGTTATCAATAAAGGTCTTCGTATCATGGACTCAACAGCTTCAACCCTCTCAATGGACAACGACATTGACTTGGTTGTCTTCAACATGAACCAACCAGGCAACATCAAACGTGTCGTATTTGGTGAAAATATCGGAACAACAGTTTCAAATAATATCTAAGAAAAGGAATAAGAAAGATTATGGCTAACGCAATTATTGAAAAAGCTAAAGAGAGAATGACCCAGTCTCACCAATCACTTGCTCGTGAATTTGGTGGTATTCGTGCTGGCCGTGCCAATGCAAGCTTGCTTGACCGTGTACATGTAGAATACTACGGAGTAGAAACTCCTCTTAACCAAATCGCTTCAATTACGATTCCAGAAGCGCGTGTTTTGTTGGTGACACCATTTGACAAATCTTCATTGAAAGACATCGAACGTGCCTTGAACGCTTCTGATCTTGGTATCACACCAGCTAATGACGGTTCTGTGATTCGCTTGGTTATCCCAGCTCTTACAGAAGAAACTCGTCGTGACCTTGCTAAAGAAGTGAAGAAGGTCGGTGAGAATGCTAAAGTGGCTGTCCGCAATATCCGTCGCGATGCTATGGACGAAGCTAAGAAACAAGAAAAAGCAAAAGAAATCACTGAAGACGAATTGAAGACTCTTGAAAAAGACATTCAAAAAGTAACAGACGATGCTGTCAAACACATCGATGACATGACTGCTAATAAAGAAAAAGAACTTTTGGAAGTCTAAAAATAAACAGAAAAACTCAGTTGGCATTGCTGGCTGAGTTTTATTCGAAAGAAGGAAATATGAATACAAATCTTGCAAGTTTTATCGTTGGACTGATCATCGATGAAAACGACCGTTTTTACTTTGTGCAAAAGGATGGTCAAACCTATGCTCTTGCTAAGGAAGAGGGCCAACATACAGTAGGGGATACGGTCAAAGGTTTTGCATACACGGATATGAAGCAAAAACTCCGATTGACAACTCTAGAAGTGACTGCCACTCAGGACCAATTTGGTTGGGGACGTGTCACAGAGGTTCGTAAGGACTTGGGTGTCTTTGTGGATACAGGCCTTCCTGACAAGGAAATCGTTGTGTCACTCGATATTCTCCCTGAGTTCAAGGAACTCTGGCCTAAGAAGGGCGACCAACTCTACATCCGTCTTGAAGTGGACAAGAAAGACCGTATCTGGGGCCTCTTGGCTTATCAAGAAGACTTCCAACGTCTAGCTCGTCCTGCCTACAACAACATGCAGAACCAAAACTGGCCAGCCATTGTTTACCGCCTCAAGCTGTCAGGAACTTTTGTTTACCTGCCAGAAAATAACATGCTTGGCTTTATCCATCCTAGCGAGCGTTACACAGAGCCACGTTTGGGGCAAGTATTAGAAGCGCGCGTTATTGGTTTCCGTGAAGTGGACCGTACCTTGAACCTCTCCCTCAAACCACGTTCTTTTGAGATGTTGGAAAATGATGCCCAGATGATTTTGACTTATTTAGAAAGAAATGGCGGTTTCATGACCTTAAATGATAAGTCATCTCCAGACGATATCAAGGCAACCTTTGGCATTTCTAAAGGTCAGTTCAAGAAAGCACTCGGTGGTTTGATGAAGGCTGGTAAAATCAAGCAAGACCAGTTTGGGACAGAGTTGATCTAGGGAGACTTATGAGAAAATCATTTTACACTTGGCTCATGACCGAGCGCAATCCTAAAAGCAACAGTCCCAAGGCTATATTGGCAGACCTAGCTTTTGAGGAGTCAGCCTTCCCAAAACACACAGATGATTTTGATGAGGTGAGTCGCTTTTTGGAGGAGCATGCCAGTTTCTCTTTTAACCTAGGAGATTTTGACGCTATCTGGCAAGAATACTTAGAACACTAGACTTTATTCATTAGGTTTGGGCTAGTAATTTATCCATCCCTTTGCTATAATAAAAAGAAATAAAAGGATTAGAGAGGTTCTTTATTTGAAGGAACATTCAATTGACATTCAACTGAGTCATCCAGATGACCTGTTTCATCTTTTTGGTTCCAATGAACGCCATCTTCGTTTGATGGAAGAAGAGCTTGATGTGGTGATTCATGCCCGTACGGAGATTGTCCAGGTTTTGGGAGAAGAGACTGCCTGTGAGGAAGCTCGTCAGGTTATTCAAGCTCTCATGGTCTTGGTGAATCGTGGGATGACGGTTGGGACGCCAGATGTGGTGACTGCGATTAGCATGGTCAAAAACGATGAAATCGACAAATTTGTCGCCCTTTATGAAGAAGAAATTATCAAGGATAATACAGGGAAGCCTATCCGTGTCAAAACACTAGGTCAAAAACTTTATGTGGACAGTGTTAAACAGCATGATGTGACCTTTGGAATCGGACCTGCAGGAACAGGGAAGACCTTTCTTGCAGTGACCTTGGCAGTGACTGCCCTTAAACGTGGTCAGGTTAAGCGGATTATCCTAACACGCCCGGCAGTGGAAGCTGGCGAGAGTCTAGGTTTTCTTCCGGGAGATCTTAAAGAGAAGGTAGATCCTTACCTTCGACCTGTTTATGATGCCTTGTATCAGATTCTGGGGAAAGACCAAACGACTCGTCTCATGGAGCGTGAAATTATCGAAATCGCCCCCCTTGCCTATATGCGTGGACGAACCTTGGATGATGCCTTTGTCATTCTCGATGAGGCGCAAAATACGACTATCATGCAGATGAAGATGTTTTTGACTCGTTTAGGTTTTAATTCTAAGATGATTGTCAATGGAGATATCAGTCAGATTGACTTACCACGTAATGTCAAGTCCGGTTTGATTGATGCCCAAGAAAAGCTCAAGAACATTCACCAGATTGACTTTGTTCATTTTTCAGCTAAGGATGTGGTTCGCCATCCAGTTGTTGCTCAGATTATTCGAGCTTATGAACCAGCTCCAGTTAAAAAAGAAGAGAGTGAAGAAGTCCAAGAAGAAACAGAATAGCAAAAAAGAGCAGTTCAGGTGGACTTGCTCTTTCTTTTATCTGATAATTAGATTTTTTATACTAGTTCATCAATTGGAGTATGTTTTTTATTGAGGCCTTGGGCTACTGGAAGACTGGTTAAGTAACCTTGATAAGTGGTAACACCTTGGCGCAAGCCCTCATCTTCAGAGATTGCTTGTACAAAACCTTTACCAGCCAAAGCTTCGATATAAGGAAGAGTGACATTGGTTAGGGCAATGGTTGAAGTACGAGCAACCGCACCAGGTATATTGGCAACGGCATAGTGGAGAACACCGTGTTTTTCATAGACAGGTTCATCATGCGTTGACACACGGTCAGCTGTTTCGATAACGCCACCTTGGTCAACGGCAACATCCACAATGACTGAACCTGGGCGCATTTGCTTGACCATCTCATCAGTCACCAATTTTGGTGCTTTGGAACCAGGGATAAGAACCGCTCCGATCACCACATCCGCATCTCTCACACTTGCTTCGATGTTAAATGAATTTGACATAAGTGTTTGGATTTGATGGCCAAAGACCTCCTCTAAAATGGAGAGACGTTTAGCACTGTTATCAAGGATGGTTACTTGTGCACCAAGACCAAGAGCAATTCGAGCAGCATGGGTACCTACGACACCGCCACCGATGATGGTTACTTTCCCTTTAGGTACACCTGGCACACCACCCAGTAAGACACCAGAACCTCCTGCTTGCTTAGTTAGGAAATGAGCACCGATTTGGACTGCCATACGGCCTGCAACCTCACTCATAGGTACGAGGAGTGGTAATTGACCTTGGGAATCACGGACAGTTTCATAGGCAATCCCAGTTGTTTTTGCTTCCAACATAGCATCTGCTAATTCTGGAGCAGCGGCCATGTGCAAGTAGGTGAAGAGAAGCAGGTCGTCACGTAAGTAATCATATTCAGAAGCTAATGGTTCTTTTACTTTCACGACTAACTCTGCAGACCAGGCCTCACCAGCAGTAGCGACAATTTCAGCTCCTTGCTTTTGATAGTCAGCATCAGTAAAGCCAGAACCGAGACCAGCATTTGTTTCGATAAGGACACGATGACCACGACCGACTAAGCTGTGGACACCAGCAGGTGTGAGGGCAACACGGTTTTCATTATTCTTAATCTCTTTTGGAATTCCGATTAACATAGAGAAAAACTCACTTTCTATTGACGGGTTGTAAATGATTTATCACAATTATCTATAAAATAAGGTGATGATTTTATTCTATATGAAACCGCTTTAAAAAGCAAGAAAAATTTGTTATCACTTCTTTTTTATGCTATACTGATAGAAAATACTTTTGAATGGTAGAAACGTATGGAATCAATTTTTGTAAAACTTGCCCAGTATCCGTCTATAGAAACGGAGCGTTTATTGCTTAGACCTGTAACCTTGGACGATGCGGAAGCAATGTTTGACTATGCCTCGGACAAGGATAATACACGTTACACTTTTCTAACCAATCAAAATTTAGAAGAAACCAAAAATAATATTGCTCAGTTCTACTTGGCTAATCCCTTGGGACGTTGGGGAATAGAACTAAAAAGCAATGGTCAGTTTATCGGAACCATTGACTTGCACAAGATTGATTCTGTTCTTAAGAAGGCAGCTATTGGCTACATTATCAATAAAAAGTATTGGAATCAAGGATTGACGACAGAATCCAATCGTGCCGTAATTGAGCTGGCTTTTGAGAAGATTGGAATGAACAAGTTGACCGCCCTTTACGATAAGGCTAATCCCGCGTCAGGAAAGGTCATGGAGAAATCAGGAATGCGTTTTTCTCACGAAGAAGCTTATGCTTGTATGGACCAGCATGAAGAAGGCCGAATCGTGACAAGAGTTCATTATGTCTTGACCAAGGAAGACTATTTTGCAAATAAATAAGCAGTTGAAAAGAAATTTTCAACTGTTTTTTCTTTCTCTTACGAATAATCTAAGAGAGGAGAATATATGGAAGCAATTATCGAGAAAATCAAAGAGTATAAAATCATTGTTATCTGTACAGGTCTAGGCTTGCTTGTTGGCGGATTTTTCCTGCTAAAACCAGCTCCACAAACATCTGTAAAAGAAACGAATTTACAGGCTGAAGTTGCAGCTGTTTCCAAGGATTCATCGACCGAAAAGGAAGTGAAAAAGGAAGAAAAGGATGAACCCCTTGAACAAGATTTAATTACAGTAGATGTCAAAGGTGCTGTTAAAGCACCTGGAATTTATGATTTGCCGGTAGGTAGTCGGGTCAATGATGCTGTTCAGAAGGCTGGTGGCTTGACAGAGCAAGCAGACAGTAAGGCACTCAATCTAGCTCAGAAAGTTAGTGATGAGGCTCTGGTTTACGTTCCTACTAAGGGAGAAGAGACAGCTAGTCAACAGACTGGTTCTGGAGTGGCTTCTTCAACAAGCAAGGAAAAGAAGGTCAATCTCAACAAGGCCAGTCTGGAAGAACTCAAGCAGGTCAAGGGACTGGGAGGAAAACGAGCTCAGGACATTATCGACCATCGTGAGGCAAATGGGAAATTCAAGTCAGTAGACGAGCTCAAGAAAGTCTCTGGCATTGGTGCCAAGACCATAGAAAAGCTAAAAGATTATGTTACAGTGGATTAAGAATTTCTCAATTCCTCTAATTTACCTGAGTTTTCTGTTGCTTTGGCTTTACTACGCCATTTTTTCAGCATCCTATCTTGCTTTGTTGGGCTTCGTTTTTCTGCTAGTCTGCCTCTTTATCCAATTTCCTTGGAAATCTGCGGGCAAAGTTCTAATGATTTGCGGAGTCTTTGGCTTTTGGTTTCTGTTTCAAAATTGGCAACAGAGTCAAGCGGGTCAAAATTTGGCGTATTCTGTTGAAAGGGTACGGATTTTGACTGACACTATTAAGGTCAATGGTGACAGTCTATCCTTTCGTGGCAAGTCTGATGGACTCATTTTTCAAGTTTATTATAAACTCCAGTCCGAGGAGGAGAAAGAAGCCTTTCAAACCTTGACAGACCTTTATGATATAGAACTAGAAGGAAAACTTTCGGAGCCAGAAGGGAAGAGAAATTTTGGTGGCTTTGACTACCGAGCCTATCTGAAGACTCAGGGAATTTACCAGACTCTCAATATAAAAAGAATCCAGTCGCTTCAAAAAGTCGGCAGTTGGGATATAGGTGAAAACCTGTCCAGTTTACGCCGTAAGGCTGTGGTTTGGATTAAGACGCACTTTCCAGACCCTATGCGCAATTACATGACAGGGCTTCTATTAGGACATCTGGACACCGACTTTGAAGAGATGAATGAGCTTTATTCCAGTCTAGGAATTATTCATCTTTTTGCCTTGTCGGGCATGCAGGTAGGATTTTTCATGGATGGCTTTAAGAAACTACTCTTGCGATTAGGCTTGATCCAAGAAAAGTTGAGGTGGCTGACTTATCCCTTTTCCCTTATCTATGCTGGTCTGACAGGATTTTCGGTATCGGTCATTCGCAGTCTCTTGCAGAAGCTACTGGCTCAACATGGTGTTAAGGGCTTGGATAATTTTGCCTTGACGGTGCTTGTCCTCTTTATTGTCATGCCAAACTTTTTCTTGACTGCAGGAGGAGTTTTGTCATGTGCTTATGCTTTTATCTTGACTATGACAAGCAAAGAAGGGGAGGGGCTTAAGGCTGTTGCCAGAGAAAGTCTAGTCATTTCCTTGGGAATATTGCCCATTTTATCCTTCTATTTTGCAGAATTTCAGCCTTGGTCTATCCTTTTGACCTTTGTCTTTTCCTTTCTATTTGACTTAATCTTCTTACCGCTCCTGTCTATCTTATTTGCCCTTTCCTTTCTCTATCCAGTCATTCAGCTGAATTTTATTTTTGAATGGTTGGAGGGAATGATTCGCTTTGTATCACAGGTGGCAAGTAGACCGCTTGTCTTTGGACAACCCAATGCATGGCTTTTAATTTTATTGTTAATTTCCTTGGCATTAGTTTATGATTTGAGGAAAAACATTAAAAGGCTAATGGTGTTGAGCTTATTGATTACAGGTCTCTTTTTCTTGACCAAGTATCCACTAGAAAATGAAATCACCATGCTGGATGTGGGGCAAGGCGAAAGTATTTTCCTACGGGATGTAGCTGGTAAAACTATTCTCATAGATGTAGGTGGCAAGGCAGAATCTGATAAGAAAATCGAAAAATGGCAAGAAAAGACGACGACCAGCAATGCTCAGCGAACCTTGATTCCCTATCTTAAAAGTCGAGGAGTAGCCAAGATTGACCAGCTAATTTTGACCAACACGGACAAGGAACATGTTGGAGATTTGTTGGAGGTGAGCAAGGAATTCCATGTAGGCGAAATTTTAGTGTCAAAAGGCAGTCTAAAACAGAAGGAATTTGTGGCAGAACTACAGGCGACTCAAACTAACGTGCGTAGTGTGACAGTAGGGGAGAACTTATCCATTTTTGGAAGTCAGTTAGAAGTTCTATCTCCAAGGAAAATGGGAGATGGCGATCATGAAGATTCCCTGGTTTTGTATGGAAAACTCTTGGATAAGCACTTTCTCTTCACGGGAAATTTGGAGGAGAAAGGAGAGAGGGACTTGCTGAAGCACTATCCAGACTTGAAAGTGGATGTTTTGAAAGCTAGCCAACATGGCTCTAAAAAATCACCAAGTTCAGCCTTTCTAGAACAGCTCAAACCAGAGCTTACTCTTATCTCAGTTGGAAAGAGCAATCGAACGAAACTACCCCATCAGGAAACTTTGACACGACTGGAAGGTATCAATAGCAAAGTTTATCGAACTGACCAGCAAGGAGCTATACGATTTAAAGGTTGGAAAAGTTGGAAAATCGAAACGGTTGGTTAATGAGCAGAAACTTTTCAAAAAAATAACTTTTTATCTTGACAAGGGCTAGAAAACTTGGTATCATATAAAAGTTGAGAAAAGCAGAAGTGAGAGCTTCTCGCCTTGTGACATTAAGTTGCCTGGCCCTACGGATGAAAAGTTTCTAAGAAACGCTATCATAACGTGCGGGCTTGTATAATTACGAGTCCGCTATTGTTTTTCTCTAATAAAACAAAAGAGGTGAAAACCATAGCAAAGCAAGACTTATTCATCAATGATGAGATTCGTGTACGTGAAGTTCGCTTGATTGGTCTTGAAGGAGAACAGCTAGGCATCAAGCCACTCAGTGAAGCGCAAGCTTTGGCTGATAACGCTAATGTTGACCTAGTATTGATTCAACCCCAAGCCAAACCGCCTGTTGCAAAAATTATGGACTACGGTAAGTTCAAATTTGAGTACCAGAAGAAGCAAAAAGAACAACGTAAAAAACAAAGTGTTGTTACTGTGAAAGAAGTTCGTCTAAGTCCAACGATTGACAAGGGTGACTTTGATACAAAACTTCGCAATGCACGCAAATTCCTTGAAAAAGGAAATAAAGTTAAGGTATCTATTCGCTTTAAGGGTCGTATGATTACCCATAAAGAGATTGGTGCAAAAGTTTTAGCCGAGTTTGCTGAAGCAACTCAAGATATTGCCATCATCGAACAACGTGCTAAAATGGATGGACGTCAAATGTTCATGCAATTGGCGCCAGCGACTGACAAAAAATAATTGTCAGAAAGTTAAATAAAGGAGAAAAAATCATGCCAAAACAAAAAACACACCGCGCATCAGCTAAACGTTTCAAACGTACAGGTTCTGGTGGACTTAAACGTTTCCGTGCTTACACTTCTCACCGTTTCCACGGAAAAACTAAGAAACAACGTCGTCATCTTCGTAAAGCATCTATGGTGCATTCAGGAGATTACAAACGTATCAAAGCAATGCTTACTCGCTTGAAATAATAGTTTGACTGTAAGTAAACAATTCTAGGAAATATTTGGAGGAAATAAAACATGGCACGTGTTAAAGGTGGCGTTGTATCACGCAAACGTCGTAAACGTATTCTTAAATTAGCAAAAGGTTACTATGGAGCTAAACACATCTTGTTCCGTACTGCAAAAGAACAAGTAATGAACTCTTACTACTATGCATACCGTGACCGTCGTCAGAAAAAACGTGACTTCCGCAAATTGTGGATCACTCGTATCAACGCGGCAGCTCGTATGAACGGACTTTCATACTCACAATTGATGCATGGTTTGAAATTGGCTGAGATCGAAGTTAACCGTAAAATGCTTGCTGACTTGGCTGTTAACGATGCAGCAGCTTTCACAGCTCTTGCAGATGCAGCTAAAGCAAAACTTGGTAAATAATAACTGATAAGACTGGAACAGGATTGTCCCAGTCTTTTTAAAAATAAAGGAGAAGAATATGGCTTCAAAAATGCTACACACTTGCTTGCGAGTAGAAAATCTTGAAAAATCAATCGCATTTTATCAAGATGCTTTTGGTTTTAAAGAATTGCGTCGCAGAGATTTTCCAGACCATGCCTTCACGATTGTCTATCTAGGACTTGAGGGTGACGACTATGAGTTGGAGTTGACTTATAACTACGATCACGGTCCTTATGTGGTTGGAGATGGATTTGCCCACATCGCCCTCAGTACACCTGATCTTGAGGCACTTCATCAAGAGCACAGTGCCAAAGGATATGAAGTGACTGAGCCAAATGGTCTACCAGGAACTGCACCTAATTATTACTTTGTCAAAGACCCTGATGGCTACAAGGTCGAAGTCATTCGTGAAAAATAATCTCGTGAGGTCAAGTAGAATGTTCGTTTTCTACTTGACTTTTTTTAGCTGAAAGAGTATACTAATAAAAATTTAACCTTTAAGGGGAGTCCAGAGAGACTCACAAGGTGTCAGATAAAAGAATAGTGCAATTTTCTAGAGGAGACTTTTTGAGTGTGCTCTCTTGTGTTGTACGATTTTAACTGAGGCCTTGCACTAGCAAGGTCTTTTCTTTGTCTGGTCCCCTTAAAATTTAAGGAGGAAAAGTCATGAATCCCACATGTAAGAAACGTTTGGGTGCCATTCGTTTGGAAACCATGAAGGTGGTTGCACAGGAGGAAATTGCGCCAGCAATCTTTAAATTAGTCCTAGAAGGGGAAATGGTTGAAGCTATGCGAGCAGGTCAATTTCTTCATCTGCGTGTGCCTGATGATGCTCATCTCTTGCGTCGCCCTATTTCAATTTCGTCTATTGATAAGGCTAATAAGCAGTGTCATCTTATTTATCGGATTGAGGGGGCTGGAACCGCTATTTTCTCAACCTTAAGTCAGGGAGATACTCTTGATGTGATGGGTCCTCAGGGAAATGGTTTTGACTTGTCTGACCTTGATGAGCAGAGTCAGGTTCTCTTAGTTGGAGGGGGGATTGGTGTACCTCCTCTGCTTGAGGTGGCCAAGGAATTGCATGGACGTGGAGTGAAAGTAGTGACAGTCCTCGGTTTTGCTAATAAGGATGCTGTTATTTTAGAGACGGAATTAGCTCAATATGGTCAAGTCTTTGTAACGACAGATGATGGTTCTTATGGTATCAAGGGAAATGTTTCCGTTGTTATCAAGGATTTAGATAATCAGTTTGATGCTGTTTACTCATGTGGGGCACCTGGAATGATGAAGTATATCAATCAAATCTTTTATGACCACCCAAGAGCCTATCTATCTCTGGAATCTCGTATGGCTTGTGGGATGGGTGCCTGCTATGCCTGTGTCCTAAAAGTGCCAGAAAGCGAGACGGTCAGCCAACGCGTCTGTGAAGATGGCCCTGTTTTCCGCACAGGAACAGTTGTATTATAAGGAGAAAATTATGACTACAAATCGTTTACAAGTTTCTCTACCAGGCTTGGATTTGAAAAATCCGATCATTCCAGCATCAGGCTGTTTTGGTTTTGGACAAGAGTATGCCAAGTACTATGATTTAGACCTTTTAGGTTCTATTATGATCAAGGCGACAACCCTTGAAGCCCGTTTTGGCAATCCAACTCCAAGGGTGGCAGAAACACCCGCTGGTATGCTCAATGCAATTGGCTTACAAAATCCTGGTTTGGAAGTTGTTTTGGCTGAAAAGTTACCTTGGCTGGAAAGAGAATATCCAAATCTTCCTATTATTGCTAATGTGGCTGGTTTTTCAAAACAAGAGTATGCAGCTGTTTCTCATGGGATTTCCAAGGCAGCTAATGTAAAGGCTATTGAGCTCAATATTTCTTGCCCCAATGTTGACCACTGTAATCATGGACTTTTGATTGGTCAAGACCCAGATTTGGCTTATGATGTGGTGAAAGCAGCTGTGGAAGCCTCTGATGTGCCAGTTTATGTCAAATTAACCCCTAGTGTGACCGATATCGTTACTGTCGCAAAAGCTGCAGAAGATGCGGGAGCAAGCGGCTTAACCATGATCAATACTCTAGTTGGAATGCGCTTTGACCTCAAAACCAGAAAACCAATCTTGGCCAATGGAACAGGTGGAATGTCTGGTCCAGCAGTCTTTCCAGTAGCCCTCAAACTCATCCGCCAAGTCGCCCAAACAACAGACCTGCCTATCATTGGAATGGGGGGAGTGGATTCGGCTGAATCTGCCCTAGAAATGTATCTGGCTGGAGCATCTGCAATCGGAGTTGGAACAGCCAACTTTACCAATCCATATGCCTGTCCTGATATCATCGAAAAGCTACCAAAAGTCATGGATAAATACGGCATTAGCAGTCTGGAAAATCTCCGCAAGGAAGTAAAAGAGTCTCTGAGGTAAACTGCAATCAATCTGTTCTTGATTTTTTATTAGTTTGTAATATGAATTTCAGAGAATTTTGGTACAATAAAATAAATAAGAACAGAGGAAGAAGGTTAATGAAGAAAGTAAGATTTATTTTTTTAGCCCTGCTATTTTTCTTAGCTAGACCAGACAGTGTAATGGCCAGTGATGGTACTTGGCAAGGAAAACAATACCTGAAAGCAGATGGCAGTCAAGCAGCCAATGAGTGGGTTTTTGATGCTCATTATCAATCTTGGTTTTATATAAAAGCAGATGCCAACTATGCTGAAAATGAATGGCTGAAACAAGGTGACGACTATTTTTATCTCAAATCTGGTGGCTATATGGCCAAGTCAGAATGGATAGAAGACAAGGGAGCCTTCTATTATCTTGACCAAAATGGAAAGATGAAAAGAAATGCTTGGGTAGGAACTTCCTATGTTGGTGCAACAGGTGCCAAAGTAATCGAAGACTGGGTCTATGATTCTCAATACGACGCTTGGTTTTATATCAAAGCAGATGGAGAGCACGCAGAGAAAGAATGGCTCAAAATTAAAGGGAAGGACTATTATTTCAAATCCGGTGGTTATCTACTGACAAGTCAGTGGATTGACCAGGCTTATGTGAATGCCAGTGGCGCCAAAGTACAGCAAGGTTGGCTTTTTGACAAACAATACCAATCTTGGTTTTACATCAAAGAAACTGGAAATCATGCTGACAAAGAATGGATTTTCGAAAATGGTCACTATTATTATCTAAAATCGGGAGGCTATATGGCAGCCAATGAATGGATTTGGGATAAGGAGTCATGGTTTTACATCAAATCTGATGGTAAAATGGCTGAGAAAGAATGGTTATACGATTCTAAAGGTCAAGCCTGGTACTACTTCAAATCCGGTGGCTACATGGCGAAAAATGAGACAGTAGAAGGTTATCAGCTTGGAAGCGACGGTAAATGGCTTGGAGAAAAAGCTACAAATGAAAATGCTGCTTATTATCAAGTAGTGCCTGTCACAGCAAATGTTTATAATGCAGATGGTGAAAAGCTCTCCTATATATCGCAAGGTAGTGTCGTCTGGCTAGATAAGGATAGAAAAAGTGATGACAAGCGCCTGGCTATTACTATTTCTGGTTTGTCAGGCTATATGAAAACAGAAGATTTACAAGCGCTGGATGCTAGTAAGGACTTTATCCCTTATTATGAGAGTGATGGACACCGTTTTTATCACTATGTGGCTCAGAATGCTAGTATCCCAGTAGCTTCTCATCTTTCTGATATGGAAGTAGGCAAGAAATATTATTCGGCAGATGGGCTGCATTTTGATGGTTTTAACCTTGAGAATCCCTTCCTTTTCAAAGATTTGACAGAGGCTACAAACTACAGTGCTGAAGATTTGGATAAGGTATTTAGTTTGTTAAATATTGACAATAGTCTCTTGGAAAATAAGGGAGCTACCTTTAAGGAAGCTGAAGAACATTACCATATCAATGCCCTTTACCTCCTTGCCCATAGTGCTTTAGAAAGTGATTGGGGACGAAGTAAGATTGCCAAAGATAAGAATAATTTCTTTGGAATTACAGCCTATGACACGACCCCTTACCTTTCTGCCAAGACATTTGATGATGTGGATAAGGGAATTTTAGGTGCAACCAAGTGGATTAAGGAAAATTATATCGATAGGGGCAGAACTTTCCTTGGAAATAAGGCGTCTGGTATGAATATGGAATATGCCTCAGACCCATATTGGGGCGAAAAAATTGCTAGTGTGATGATGAAAATCAATGAAAAACTAGGTGGCAAAGATTAGTCCTATAATTGGATATGATTTGAGTCTAAGCTAAAAATCCTGATTTTAAGTTAAATCAGGATTTTTTCATGGATGAGATTTTTTCGGGGTCTGGTGTGACACGGAGGGTCTTTTGTCCTGTGTAAGTGACAAAGCCGGGTTTTCCGCCAGTTGGTTTGTTGAGTTTCTTGACTTCAATCATATCTACCTGAACCAGATTTGACAGGCGACCTTGAGAGAAGTAGGCGGCCAGCTCTGCTGCGTCTGTTTTGACTTCATCAGATGGGTCTAGATTTCCTGAGATGACAACATGACTTCCAGGAATGTCCTTGGCATGGAACCAAAGTTCTTCCTTGCGGGCCATTTTAAAGGTTAGCTCCTCATTTTGTAGGTTGTTGCGACCGACATAGATGATGGTTTTGCCATCACTGGCCAGATACTGTTCTGGCTTTTTGCGTTTCTGGATTTTTTCTCGCTGTCTTCTTCGGATAAATCCGGTTTGGATCAATTCTTCACGGATTTCGGCAATTTCTTCTAGTCCAGCTTGGTTGAGCACAGTCTCCACACTTTCCAGATAGAGAATGGTTGCCTTGGTTTCCTCAATCAGATCAGTCAAGTATTTGACAGCTTCTTTGAGTTTCTGATACCGTTTAAAATAGCGTTGGGCATTCTGGTTGGGAGTCAAGGCCTTATCAAGCGCAATGGTGATCGGTTGGTTGGTGTAGTAGTTGTCTAGGATAACCTGGTCTTGGTCGTTAGGCACTTGGTGGAGGAAGGTTGTTAGCAATTCCCCTTTTTGACGAAATTCCTCCGCATTGTCTGTCGCCAGTAACTCTTTTTCTTGTTTTTTCAGCTTATGGCGATTTTTTTGAAGTTCATTTTCAACACGGCGAATGAGTTCACTGGCTTGTTGTTTGACGCGGTCTCGCTCAGCCTTATCCTTATAGTAGGTGTCCAGCAAATCAGAAAGACTGGCAAAAGGCTCTCCCACCTGATTTGCAAAAGGAACTGGACTGAAGGAAGTCTCAGTCAAGCAGGGTTTGGTTTCTTGATTGAAAAAGTTACGGAAAGTAGATAGTTTATCACTAACCAGTATCCTTTCCAATTCATTTGCTGTATCGCGTCCCAGACCTTGAAAGAGGCTTTGAAGATTTTTAGCTGTCGTTTCCTGTGTTTGCAGGATTTCAAAGAGTTTCTCGTCCTTGATCGTAAAAGGATTGAGAGATTCCGTACTTGGCGGAGCAATGTAGGTCGACCCAGGAAGCAAGGTACGGTAGCTATTTTGTGAAAAGCCGACGTGTTTAATGACTTCGAGGATTTTGTGGCTACTTTTATCAACCAGTAGAATATTACTGTGTTTACCCATAATCTCGATAATCAAGGTAGCCTGGATATGGTCTCCAATCTCGTTTTTATTGGAAACTGTAATTTCCACAATACGGTCATTTTCCACTTGCTCAATCGACTCAATCAGGGCACCCTGCAAATATTTTCTCAAAACCATGATAAAGGTGGAAGGTTGGGCTGGATTTTCAAAAGTCGTTTGGGTCAGCTGAATGCGTCCAAAAACTGGATGGGCAGAGAGGAGCAGGCGATGACTTTGGCGATTGCTGCGGATTTGCAAGACCAACTCTTGTTCAAAAGGCTGATTGATTTTCTGGATGCGACCGTTCACTAACTCTCTTCGTAATTCCTCAACCATGTGGTGTAAAAAAAATCCGTCAAATGACATCGTTCTCTCCTTGTGATTGTATTCCATAGTATTATATCAAAAAGGTAGAATAAAATCATGGAAATGTGGTATAATAAAGCCAAGTAAAGAGAAACGAGAAGCACATGTATATTGAAATGGTAGATGAAACTGGTCAAGTTTCAAAAGAAATGTTGCAACAAACCCAAGAAATTTTGGAATTTGCAGCCCAAAAATTAGGCAAAGAAGACAAGGAGATGGCAGTTACCTTTGTGACTAACGAGCGTAGTCATGAACTCAATCTTGAGTACCGTGACACAGACCGTCCGACAGATGTCATCAGCCTTGAGTATAAACCAGAATTGGAAATTGCCTTTGACGAGGAAGATTTGCTTGAAAATCCGGAATTGGCAGAGATGATGTCTGAGTTTGATGCCTATATTGGGGAACTGTTCATCTCTATTGATAAGGCTCATGAGCAGGCCGAGGAATATGGCCATAGCTTTGAGCGTGAGATGGGCTTCTTGGCAGTACACGGCTTTTTACATATCAACGGCTATGATCACTACACTCCGGAAGAAGAAGCAGAGATGTTCGGTTTACAAGAAGAAATTTTGACAGCCTATGGACTCACAAGACAATAAACGAAAATGGAAAAATCGTGACCTGATATCCAGTTTAGAATTTGCTCTCACAGGAATTTTTACTGCTATCAAGGAAGAACGCAATATGCGAAAACATGCAGTAACGGCTCTTGTAGTCATTCTTGCAGGTTTTGTTTTTCAGGTGTCACGAATCGAATGGCTCTTTCTCCTATTGAGCATTTTCTTGGTAGTAGCCTTTGAAATTATCAATTCTGCTATTGAAAATGTGGTGGATTTGGCCAGTCATTATCACTTTTCCATGCTGGCTAAAAATGCCAAGGATATGGCGGCTGGCGCGGTATTAGTGGTCTCTCTTTTCGCAGCCTTAACAGGCGCATTGATTTTTCTCCCACGAATCTGGGATTTATTATTTTAAACAGTAAGAGGAAATTATGACTTTTAAATCAGGCTTTGTAGCCATTTTAGGACGTCCCAATGTTGGGAAGTCAACTTTTTTAAATCATGTCATGGGGCAAAAGATTGCCATCATGAGTGATAAGGCGCAGACAACGCGCAATAAAATCATGGGAATTTACACGACTGATAAGGAACAAATCGTTTTTATCGACACACCAGGGATTCACAAACCTAAAACAGCTCTCGGAGATTTCATGGTTGAGTCTGCCTACAGTACCCTTCGCGAAGTGGACACCGTTCTTTTCATGGTGCCTGCTGATGAAGCGCGTGGTAAGGGAGACGACATGATTATCGAGCGTCTCAAGGTTGCTAAGGTTCCTGTGATTTTGGTGGTGAATAAAATCGATAAGGTTCACCCAGACCAGCTTTTATCTCAGATCGATGATTTCCGTAACCAAATGGACTTCAAGGAAATTGTTCCAATCTCAGCTCTTCAGGGGAATAATGTGTCTCGTCTAGTGGATATTTTGAGTGAAAATTTGGATGAAGGATTCCAGTATTTCCCGTCTGATCAAATCACAGACCATCCAGAACGTTTCTTGGTTTCAGAGATGGTCCGTGAGAAAGTCTTGCACCTAACTCGTGAAGAGATTCCGCATTCGGTAGCAGTAGTTGTGGATTCTATGAAACGAGACGAAGAGACAGACAAGGTGCATATCCGTGCAACTATCATGGTTGAGCGCGATAGTCAAAAAGGCATTATCATCGGTAAAGGTGGCGCTATGCTTAAGAAAATCGGTAGTATGGCCCGTCGTGATATCGAACTCATGCTAGGAGACAAGGTCTTCCTAGAAACATGGGTCAAGGTCAAGAAAAACTGGCGCGATAAAAAACTAGATTTGGCTGACTTTGGCTATAATGAAAAAGAATATTAAGTAGAGGTGGGCTCATGCCTGCTTCTTGTTTTTACAGAAGGAGGACTTATGCCTGAATTACCTGAAGTTGAAACGGTTCGTCGTGGCTTAGAAAAATTGATTCTAGGTAAGAAAATTTCGAGTATAGAAATTCGCTATCCCAAGATGATTAAGACAAATCTGGACGAGTTTCAAAAGGAAGTGCCTGGTCAGATTGTTGAGTCAATGGGACGTCGTGGCAAATATTTGCTTTTTTACCTGACAGACAAGGTCTTGATTTCCCATTTACGGATGGAGGGCAAGTATTTTTATTATCCGAACCAAGTTCCTGAACGCAAGCATGCCCATGTTTTCTTCCAGTTTGAGGATGGTGGCACGCTTGTTTATGAGGATGTTCGCAAGTTTGGTACTATGGAACTCTTGGCGCCTGACCTTTTGAAAGCCTACTTTATTTCTAAAAAACTAGGTCCGGAGCCGAAAGAGCAGGATTTTAATTTGCAGGTCTTTCAAACTGCTCTTACCAAGTCCAAAAAGCCTATCAAATCCCATCTCCTAGACCAGACCTTGGTTGCTGGTCTTGGCAATATCTATGTGGATGAGGTTCTCTGGCGAGTTCAGGTTCATCCAGCAAGACCTTCTCAGACTTTGACTGCAGCAGAAGCGTCAGCCATTCATGACCAGACCATTGCTGTATTGGGTCAGGCTGTTGAAAAAGGTGGCTCGACCATTCGGACTTATACCAATGCCTTTGGGGAAGACGGAACCATGCAGGATTTTCATCAGGTCTATGACAAGGCTGGTCAAAAATGCTCACGCTGTGGAACTGTGATTGAGAAAATTCAACTAGGCGGACGTGGAACCCACTTTTGTCCAAACTGTCAAAGGAGGGACTGATGGGAAAAATCATTGGAATCACAGGAGGAATTGCCTCTGGTAAGTCAACTGTGACAAATTTTTTAAGAAAACAAGGTTTTCAAGTGGTGGATGCTGACGCAGTTGTACACCAGCTACAGAAATCTGGTGGTCGTCTGTTTGAGGCTCTAGTCCAGCACTTTGGTCAAGAAATCATTCTAGAAAACGGAGAACTCAATCGCCCTCTCCTAGCTAGTCTCATCTTTTCAAATCCTGATGAACGGGAATGGTCTAAACGAATCCAAGGGGAGATTATTCGTGAAGAACTGGCTACTTTGAGAGACCAGTTGGCTCAGACAGAAGCTATCTTTTTCATGGATATTCCCTTGCTTTTTGAACAGGACTACAGCGCTTGGTTTGATGAGACATGGTTGGTCTATGTGGATCGAGATGTCCAAGTAGAACGTTTAATGAAAAGAGACCACTTGTCCAAAAATGAAGCTGAATCTCGTCTGGCAGCCCAGTGGCCTTTAGAGAAAAAGAAAGATTTGGCTAGTCATGTTTTAGATAACAATGGAAATCTGGACCAGCTTCTTACTCAAGTGCGTATCCTTCTCGAGGGAGGTGCACAAGATGACAGAGATTAACTGGAAGGATAATTTGCGCATTGCCTGGTTTGGTAATTTTCTGACAGGAGCCAGTATTTCTTTGGTTGTGCCCTTTATGCCCATTTTTGTGGAAAATCTAGGTGTTGGGAGTGAGCAAGCTGCTTTTTATGCAGGCTTGGCTATTTCTGTATCTGCTATTTCCGCGGCGCTCTTTTCTCCTATCTGGGGAATCCTTGCTGACAAATACGGAAGAAAACCCATGATGATTCGAGCTGGACTTGCCATGACCATTACTATGGGAGGCTTAGCCTTTGTCCCAAATATCTATTGGCTAATCTTTCTTCGTTTACTGAATGGTGTATTTGCAGGTTTTGTTCCTAATGCAACAGCCCTGATAGCCAGTCAGGTTCCCAAGGAGAAATCAGGCTCTGCCTTAGGTACTCTGTCTACAGGCGTAGTTGCAGGTACTCTAACTGGTCCTTTTATTGGTGGCTTTATCGCAGAATTATTTGGCATTCGTACGGTTTTCTTACTGGTTGGTAGTTTTTTATTTTTAGCTGCTATTTTGACTATTTGCTTTATCAAGGAAGATTTTCAACCAGTAGCCAAGGAAAGGGCTATTCCAACAAAGGAATTATTTACATCGGTCAAATATCCCTATCTTTTGGTCAATCTCTTTTTAACCAGTTTTGTCATCCAATTTTCAGCCCAATCGATTGGTCCTATTTTGGCTCTTTATGTGCGTGACTTAGGGCAGACAGAGAATCTTCTTTTTGTATCTGGTTTGATTGTATCCAGTATGGGCTTTTCCAGTATGATGAGTGCGGGAGTTATGGGCAAGCTAGGTGACAAGGTGGGCAATCATCGTCTCTTGGTTGTCGCCCAGTTTTATTCAGTCATCATCTATCTCCTCTGCGCCAATGCTTCTAGCCCCCTCCAACTGGGACTCTATCGATTCCTCTTTGGCTTGGGAACCGGTGCGCTGATTCCCGGGGTCAATGCGCTACTCAGCAAAATGACTCCCAAAGCCGGCATTTCGAGGGTCTTTGCCTTCAATCAGGTATTCTTTTATCTGGGTGGTGTCGTTGGTCCTATGGCAGGTTCTGCAGTAGCAGGACAATTTGGCTACCATGCAGTCTTTTATGCGACAAGCCTTTGTGTTGCCTTTAGTTGTCTCTTTAACCTGCTTCAATTTCGAACATTATTAAAAGTAAAGGAAATCTAGTGCGAGTAAAAATTAATCTCAAATGCTCCTCTTGTGGCAGTATCAATTACCTAACCAGTAAAAATTCAAAAACCCATCCAGACAAGATTGAGGTTTTAAAGTATTGTCCCAAGGAAAGAAAAGTAACCCTACATCTTGAATCTAAGTAGATTTTATGGTAAAATAATAAGGATTTTAAGGAGTTTGATATGTATAACCTATTATTAACCATTTTATTAGTATTATCTGTTGTGATTGTGATTGCGATTTTCATGCAACCAACCAAAAACCAATCCAGCAATGTATTTGATGCCAGCTCAGGTGATTTGTTTGAACGCAGTAAAGCACGCGGTTTTGAAGCTGTAATGCAGCGTTTGACAGGGATTTTAGTCTTTTTCTGGCTAGCCATTGCCTTAGCATTGACGGTATTATCAAGTAGATAAGAAAATAATGGGCAGGACTAGGTCTTTGCCTCTTTTTATTTTTAAAGGATGTTTGAGAAGGTTTTACAGTAAAAGAAAATTAAAAAATCTAGAAAGAAAATATGAAAGATAGAATAAAAGAATATTTACAAGATAAGGGAAGGGTGACTGTCAATGACTTGGCTCAAGCTTTGGGAAAAGACGGTTCCAAGGATTTTCGTGAGTTGATTAAAACCTTGTCCCTAATGGAAAGAAAGCACCAGATACGCTTTGAAGAAGATGGCAGTCTGACCTTGGAAGTTAAGAAAAAACATGAGATTACCCTCAAGGGGATTTTTCATGCCCATAAAAATGGCTTTGGCTTTGTCAGTCTGGAAGGGGAAGAGGACGACCTTTTTGTAGGAAAAAACGATGTCAACTATGCTATTGATGGTGATACCGTTGAGGTCGTCATCAAAAAAGTCGCTGACCGAAACAAGGGAACAGCAGCGGAAGCAAAAATTATTGATATCCTAGAACGTAGCTTAACAACCGTTGTCGGTCAAATAGTTCTGGATCAGGAAAAACCTAAGTATGCTGGTTACATCCGTTCGAAAAACCAGAAAATCAGCCAACCGATTTATGTTAAGAAACCTGCCCTTAAACTAGAAGGAACAGAAGTTCTCAAGGTCTTTATCGACAAATACCCAAGCAAGAAACATGATTTCTTTGTCGCGAGCGTCCTTGATGTGGTGGGGCATTCAACGGATGTCGGAATTGATGTCCTTGAAGTTTTGGAGTCTATGGACATTGTCTCAGAATTTCCAGATGCAGTTGTTAAGGAAGCAGAAAGTGTGCCGGATGCTCCGTCTCAAAAGGATATGGAAGGTCGTCTGGATCTAAGAGATGAGATTATCTTTACCATTGACGGTGCAGATGCCAAGGACTTGGATGATGCAGTGCATATCAAGGCCTTGAAAAATGGCAATCTGGAGCTTGGAGTTCACATCGCAGATGTTTCCTACTATGTGACCGAGGGTTCTGTCCTTGATAAGGAAGCCCTTAACCGTGCGACTTCAGTCTATGTGACAGACCGTGTGGTTCCAATGCTTCCAGAACGACTGTCAAATGGCATTTGCTCCCTTAATCCTCAAGTTGACCGTCTGACCCAGTCTGCCATTATGGAGATTGATAAACATGGTCGTGTGGTCAACTACACTATTACACAAACGGTTATCAAGACCAGTTTTCGTATGACCTATAGTGATGTCAATGATATCTTAGCAGGTGACGAGGAGAAGAGACAAGAGTATCAGAAAATTGTTCCTAGTATAGAACTTATGGCCAAGCTCCATGAAATTTTAGAAAACATGCGTGTGAAACGTGGAGCCCTCAATTTCGATACCAATGAAGCCAAGATTTTGGTTGATAAACAAGGTAAGCCTGTTGATATCGTTCTTCGTCAGCGTGGAATTGCCGAGCGCATGATTGAGTCCTTTATGTTGATGGCCAATGAAACAGTTGCCGAGCATTTTAGCAAGCTGGATTTGCCTTTTATCTATCGGATTCACGAGGAGCCTAAGGCTGAAAAGGTTCAAAAGTTTATTGATTATGCTTCGAGTTTTGGCTTGCGCATTTATGGAACTGCCAGTGAGATTAGCCAGGAGGCTCTCCAAGACATCATGCGTGCTGTTGAGGGAGAACCTTATGCAGATGTATTGTCCATGATGCTTCTTCGCTCTATGCAGCAGGCTCGCTATTCGGAGCACAATCACGGCCACTATGGATTAGCGGCTGATTATTACACTCACTTTACCAGTCCGATTCGCCGTTATCCAGACCTTCTTGTTCACCGTATGATTCGTGATTACGGCCGTTCTAAGGAAATAGCAGAGCATTTTGAGCAAGTAATCCCAGAGATTGCAACCCAGTCCTCAAACCGTGAGCGTCGTGCTATCGAGGCCGAGCGTGAAGTCGAAGCCATGAAAAAGGCTGAGTATATGGAAGAATACGTGGGTGACGAGTACGATGCAGTTGTATCAAGTATTGTCAAATTCGGTCTCTTTGTCGAATTGCCAAACACAGTTGAAGGCTTGATTCACCTCACCAATCTACCTGAATTTTATCATTTCAATGAGCGTGATTTGACCCTTCGTGGGGAGAAATCAGGAACAACCTTCCGTGTAGGTCAACAAATTCGTATTCGCGTTGAAAGAGCTGATAAGATGACAGGTGAAATTGACTTCTCTTACATTCCAAGTGAGTTTGATGTGATCGAAAAAGGCTTGAAACAGTCTAATCGTAGTGACAGAGGGCGTGGTTCAAGTCGTCGTTCAGATAAGAAGGAAGACAAGAGAAAATCAGGACGCTCAAATGATAAGCGCAAGCATTCACAAAAAGACAAGAAGAAAAAAGGAAAGAAACCTTTTTATAAGGAAGTAGCTAAGAAAGGAGTTAAGCATGGCAAAGGGCGAGGGAAAGGTCGTCGCACAAAATAAAAAGGCGCGTCATGACTATACAATCGTAGATACGCTAGAGGCAGGGATGGTCCTGACTGGAACTGAAATCAAGAGTGTACGAGCTGCTCGAATCAATCTCAAAGATGGCTTTGCCCAAGTAAAAAATGGAGAAGTCTGGTTGAGCAATGTTCACATCGCTCCTTACGAAGAGGGTAATATCTGGAATCAAGAACCAGAACGCCGTCGCAAACTCTTACTCCATAAAAAGCAAATCCAAAAGTTGGAACAAGAGACTAAAGGAACAGGAATGACCCTGGTTCCCCTAAAAGTCTATATTAAAGATGGCTATGCCAAGCTCCTTTTAGGCCTAGCTAAAGGGAAGCATGACTACGACAAACGGGAGTCTATCAAACGTCGTGAACAAAATCGAGACATTGCGCGCGTGATGAAAGCTGTTAATCAGCGATAAAAAGAGGAAATGAAAATGGAAAAATTAGTTGCCTATAAACGCATGCCTTTATGGACTAAAGAAACCATGCCAGAGGCTGTTCAGCAGAAACACAATACCAAGGTTGGGACTTGGGGGAAAATTACTGTTTTGAAGGGAACTCTCAAGTTTATTGAATTGACAGAGGATGGTGAGGTTCTAGCTGAACATCTCTTTGAAGCAGGAGCCGACAATCCCATGGCACAACCTCAAGCTTGGCATCGAGTGGAGGCTGCCACAGATGATGTGGAATGGTATTTGGAATTTTATTGTAAACCTGAGGATTATTTCCCTAAGAAATACAATACCAATCCTGTTCATTCAGAGGTTCTAGAGGCCATGCAGTCAGTAAAACCAGGGAAAGCCTTGGATTTGGGCTGTGGTCAAGGTCGTAATGCACTCTTTCTAGCCCAGCAAGGTTTCGATGTGACAGCTGTGGATCAAAATGAACTGGCCCTTGAAATCTTGCAAAGCATTGTTGAGCAGGAAGATTTGGACATGCCTGTTGGTCTTTACGATATCAATTCAGCTAGCATTGGTCAAGAGTATGATTTCATCGTATCGACAGTTGTTTTGATGTTTCTGCAAGCAGACCGCATTCCTGAAATTATCAAAAATATGCAGGAGAAAACCGCGGTCGGTGGCTATAACCTTATCGTTTGTGCCATGGACACGGAGGATTATCCTTGCTCAGTTAACTTCCCATTCACCTTTAAGGAAGGCGAACTAGCGAACTATTACAAGGACTGGGAATTGGTCAAGTACAATGAAAATCCAGGCCATTTGCACCGTCGCGATGAGAATGGCAATCGTATTCAACTACGCTTTGCGACCATGCTAGCTAAGAAAATCAAGTAAACATACATGAAGATTAGGAGAATTTCCTGATCTTTTTTCTTTTTTACGAATAGATAAGATAGAAGAATTGACAAAAATACGCATTATAAGTATAATTTTAGCTAGAAAGGTGACCATAAATGACAATCACAGGTAAGGAAATGGTAAAATTATACTCAATGAAAATCAAAGAGCAAACTAGGAAGCTGGCCGCAGGCTGTACTTGAGTACGG